>NZ_JBPKBJ010000033.1:0-39724 GCF_051390655.1 Acinetobacter sp. P1(2025) | reverse complement strand
TGGCAGAAGAAATTATTTAGACCAATGATCAAAAACTTCATTGATGACTTTATTCTCGATAAAAATCATCTGCTACCACAGAGAGTCTATAAATAATAGTGCGTAAGTCCTAATTTCTTTGATTGATGTACAAATTCGATTGGGTCTTCAACCGTTAAAATATGGTCATAACGATGCTCATTAATATAATCAATCATTGCAGCCAATGTCGTTGATTTACCTGAACCCGTTGGACCAGTGACCAGAACAATACCACGCGGGTAGTCACAAATATCTTTGAAAATTGTTCCTAAACCCAAGTCTTCCATGGTTAAGACTTTAGATGGAATGGTACGGAATACAGCACCCGCACCACGGTTTTGGTTAAATGCGTTTACACGGAAACGAGCAATATTTGGTACTTCAAATGAAAAGTCCGTTTCTAGATCTTCTTCGTAATCTCGACGTTGTTTGTCATTCATAATGTCGTACACTAAACGGTGTACATCTTTATGTTCTAATGCTGGTAAATTGATACGGCGAACTTCACCATCCACGCGAATCATTGGTGGCATACCCGCTGAAAGGTGTAAGTCCGAAGCACCGTTTTTTACTGAAAACGCGAGTAATTCTGTAATATCCATAATTTCCCCGAAACAATCAAAAAATGTCTCATTATTTTGTAGAATAATATACGGCTTTCACTCTGTGTTACCAACACATTATAGAATGTGAAAGCAAAAAAACATTTCGTAAATGAGAACTGTGTCAATGAATCAATCAGAACAATCACGTATACAAGTATTAAGTCAAATTGAGCAGGCGTGTCTGCGTGTACAACGCTATCCTAATACTGTGCAATTGTTGGCTGTATCGAAGACACATCCTAGTTTAAGCTTGCGCGAAATGTATGCTGTTGGTCAACGGAGTTTTGGTGAAAACTATTTACAAGAAGCGTTGGCAAAAATTGAAGAGTTACAAGATTTAGAAATTGAATGGCATTTTATTGGTCATGTACAACGTAATAAAACCAAACATTTAGCTGAAAAGTTTGATTGGGTACATGGCGTTGATCGGTTAATTATCGCAGAGCGCCTATCGAGCCAACGTTTAGAAAATCAAAAGCCATTAAATATATGTTTACAAGTCAATATTGACGGACAAGACTCTAAAGATGGTTGTGAACCAAATGAGGTCGCTGAACTAGTAGAGCAAATCAGCCGACTACCAAATTTGCGTTTACGTGGTTTGATGGTGATTCCAGCACCTGATAACGTTGCTGCATTTGCTGATGCTAAAAATTTATTTGATCAAGCGAAATCATTACATGCACAGCCTCAAGATTGGGATACTTTGAGTATGGGTATGTCTGCTGATTTGGATGCAGCAATTGCTGCGGGTTCAACCATGGTTAGAGTTGGGACAGCATTGTTTGGGGCAAGGGATTATTCACTTTAACCCACCACTTCAATCCGACTCGAACCTGATCCCATCGGCTGTACCTGAATCTGTACAGGAATACGTTCATGCATTTCCTGAATGTGTGAGATTAAAATGACCTTACGTCCTTGGCTTTGTAGTTGATCTAGTGCATTCATTACCATATGCAGAGAAGATGCATCCAAGGTGCCAAAGCCCTCATCGATAAACAGCGATTCGATTTTCATTGAACCTGATGCCATATTGGCTATCGCCAATGAAATGGCGAGGGCAGTGAGGAATGATTCCCCACCAGACAGTGAAGCAACTGAACGGGTTTCGCCATCCATATCATGATCAATAATCGCAAGACTGAGTGAATTATCCAAACGTTTTAAGGTATAGCGCTGTGACAGCATCGCCAGTTGTTGATTGGCATATTCAAGTAAAATATCGAGATTGTACTGTTGGGCTAAATCACGGAATTCTTTACCTTTAGAGTCGCCAATTAGACTAGAAATCTTATTCCAGCGGTGCTCTTGTTGCTGGATCTGTTGAATCTGATCAGCAAATTGCTTTTGTTTGGCTAAATTTTGCTGATGAACTTCCAATTGAAGTTTAAGTTGATCTCGTTGATCTGTTGTCTGTTGTAAAATGTCTTGATTGGCATTTATCAATTCAGTCAGTTGTTCAACCTGAATGTTGGGTTCAGATTGAAGATGTACATTCAACTGTTCTTGCATAGTTTTGAGTGCAGAATTCGCTTCACTCAAAGCACGGTCCGCTTGTTGTATTGCATTTCGAATCTGCTGTTCTTGAGTTGATGAAAACGCAAGTAATTCACTGAGTTGATCTTCTACAAAATTTTGATGTAGAGTCAACCATGTAGTGACTTCAGTTTTACATAGTTCAAGAGAATCATGATTTTGTTGCTGTTGTGCTTTGAGTTGTTCGAGCACATTTTTCTGCTGCTCATAATTCTGACGAGCTTGTTCAAAACTTTGCTTCACTTGCTGATATTTACTCTGCAATTGCTGGCGTTGTTGATCATGCTGTTGCAACCATTCATTGGCTTTGATTTCAGTTGAACCTGTCATGGTGATAATCAGTTGATTAGCAGCATCCGTATTCTGTTTACCTTTAATTTCGATGTCTTTTAATTGTTGCGCACATTCTGTTTGTTGCGTAGTGAGTCCCGTCAAATTGGTCTTTAAAACATTCAACTGCTGATTAATTTGTTCTTTTTGTTTGATGAGCGATTCAGCATGCTCTAGTTGTTGGCTACGTTGTTGCAATGCTTGCAATATGTGTTGTGAGATTGACACGTCATATTTTGACCAAGCAATTTTATCGTCTGCATTGAGACAATCCACGATATGCTGAATCTGTTGTTGTAAGTGCTCTATGGTCTGAAGTTGATGAAGAATATTCTGAATGTTTTGATTGAGCACATGCTGATCTTTATTGGCTTGATTAAGTTGTAATAATTCCTTTTCAAGCTGCTGTTGAGTTTGTGACGTTTCTAAAACCAATGATTGCATCTTAGTCGTGATGTCATGCTCAGTGAGACTGAAATCAAGTTGAATATTCGTCTGTGATACCTGCTGTTGTAACACCTGATCATGTGCTTTTACTTTTTCATTCAATTGCTGCAATTGCTGTTGCAATTGATTTTGTTCGGTATGGCTTTGAGTGAATTGTTGTTGAGCTTTTTGCCAAAGTTGGAAAAGCTGTTGTTCCTGTTGAATCGCTTGTAATTCTTGTTGTTGTTGCAAGGCATATAGAGCTTTAGAGATTTGGCTCTCGTCATCACGATAAGGATGCTCGGTACTGCCACAGACTAGACAGGCTTCACCGTGCTTGAGTTCAGCTCTTAGATGTTCAATATTTTCAGCATGCAACAGACGTTGTTGTTGCAAAACCTGTTGTAGTTTCTCACGTTCAGTTTTGGCAGCCTGATAATCTTTCTCAGTTTCTCTGCTGCGTTGTTCTAGCTCTTGAGCTTGCTTTTGTACTGTTTCAAATTTGTTTTGCTGCGTAAGGACTTCATTTTTTAATTCAAAATAATGCTGAAGTTTTTGTTGAATTGCATCCAATTGATTGAGGCGAATTTGTTGGGTTTCTTTTAGTTTCGACTGTTGCTCAATACGCAGTTCAATGTGTTGGGTTGTGCCAAATTGAGTAACTAAGCTATTGAATGTGTTTTGATCTTGTTTAAGTTGGGTCTGTGCTTGTTGAATAGAACCTAACGTGTTTTCTACTTTTTGATATTGCTGAATAAATTGCTTAAGTTGTTGAATATGGGCATGTAAGCCGTTATCCAAAGGAGCATATTGAGCACTATGTTTTAACTGTTCTAAGCAAGCCGTATGTTGCGCACTCAAGTTTTGGATGCTTTGTTGAAGCTGTTGTTGTTGCTCGATGAGTGGTTGCTGCTGATTTTCCAGTTGAGTCAGTCGAATCTTTGTTTTCTTATATTCTTCAGCAATATAGTCACGTTCTTGCACAAACTTGCGTACTTGTGTCAGTTCAGTTTGATGCTTTTGCTCGAAATCTTGAAATTGATTGAGTGTTGTTTCTACTTGTGTATAAAGCGTTTTTTGTTGCTCAAATTGAGTAATTAAAGTGCTAAATTCATGATGTTTTTGTTGAATTTGTGGCGCGAGTTGTTGCAAAGTTTTTTGCAACTGTTGTTGTTGAAAAACAATAGGGCGTATCTCAGCGAATGTCTCTAATTGGCTCAGTAATTGACGATCTTTAGCAATTTTTTCTTGCGCTTTAAGTTGCAGATCATACTGTTGCTTTTTTAATCCAATTTCATTATTGATTTTATCGCGTTGCTCAAACCACTGTTGTTGTTGTTTGAATTGATTTTTTTCATTTTCAAGTTGTTGCACATGTTGCTGTAGCTGTTGGAATTGCTGTTGTAACTCAGCGATTTCTTCATCAGAGCGAATTTCAATGTGTCCTAAAACACTTTCTAATTTTTCACGTTGTAAGCGAACTTCTTTGGTTTTTTCAAAAGCCAACTGTCCAATCTTGGCAAAAATACTGGAGTTGGTCAGATATTCCAATAATTCACCACGTTCATTATCCCGTGCTTTTAAAAAGGCGGTGACTTCGGATTGTGCCAGTAACACGGCACGCGTGAATTGTTCAAAACTGAGCTGCGTAATTTGTTGAATATGAGTTTCGACGGCTTTGGTTTTATCTGCGACAACCACGCCATCGGTGAGGCATTTCAATGAGCGTTGTACACTTTGCAGTTTGCCACTGGCATTTTCACGTGCACGTTTAATTTCCCAACGCGCTAAATAATGTTTTTGATCCTGTGCGACAAAACACAGCTCGGCAAAACCGTGTCCAGTACCACGGCGTAATACAGTGAGAGGAGAGTTTGTCAGCAATTCTGATCCATCTACATCGATTAGTTTGCCATCACTGCCTTTTAGTCGTGGGATTTGATTAAATAGGGCAAGGCACATCGCATCTAAAATCGTGGATTTACCTGCACCTGTTTTTCCTATAATCGCAATCAATCCAGCATGTGCTAAAGGTTCACTTTCAAAATCAATAAAATGCTCACCTGCAAGAGATGCCAGATTTTTTAGTCGAATCGATAAAATTTTCATGGCAAATCCTTAAACTGTTTGATCATCTTCAAGTTTTTTCTGTGCTTCAGCAACTAAGCTTAAAAAGTCTTTGGTGACATCATCATCAGTGCTATAGCCTTTTTTCTCCCAAATTTGTTGAAACAGTTTTTCGGGTGTTGGTGGTTCTAAATTAATTTTTGATTCAATTTCTGCATTGGTTTGATTGGATAAATATTGTCGTGAAATCCGCACTAAACGGTAACGATCTTTAGGAAGGGCATCTTCAAATTGTTGTCTGAGATTCGGTTGAGGAGGCGTGGCTGTGTGATATTCAATATCAACATATTCACGATGATCTATACATTCAATGAGGCCCTGTGGCAGATTTTTGAGTCGCTGTATGACGTCATTGAGTTCACCTTTAATTTTGTGTAATTGAATCGCTCGCGGAATGGCAATTGCTTCAAACTCAACTTGATTTTCGGTTTTAATAGGATCGATCGTGACTTCAAGCACTTGGTGTTTATAGTTAATTTCACTAAATGACAAAGGAATTGGTGAGCCGCTATAACGGATGTGATCTTGCCCAACTTTCTGTGGCTTATGCAGATGTCCCAAAGCCACATAGTCAATCTCATCGTCAAACAGCGTGGTTGAAAGTGCTTCCTCATTACCAATAATAATTGGTCGTTCAGAATCTGAAGTTTCACCACCTTGCATATGTGCATGCGACATCAGAATTAAAGCTTGATCATTTGTTTTACGGCGTTTTGCTTCAGCGATTAAATGTTGATGTAAATAAGCAATCGCATTCTGACTGTTTGTGGTATTTTCATTGAAACCTGTGATTTCAGCTGAACGTAAGAAAGGCAGAGTAATGCACCATGCGACAATCTGTTTTTGCTCATCATAAATCGGCAAAATTAATCGATCTAAATCTAAGCTTTTATCTTCATTCCAGCGAATTACTCCGACTGTTTTAGCATTGTACTTTTCAAGTAAGGGTTCAACTTGTTCAATGCGATAGCCTGAATCATGATTTCCCGCGATCATCAATGTTTGCATCTGTGGTGCAAGATCATGAGCATCGGCAAGGAATTGATAAAGCTGTTTTTGTGCCTGTGAGCTCGGATTGATCACATCAAAAATATCACCTGCAATGAGTAAAGCATGCGGTTGTTTAATTTTGATTTGCTCAAGTAACCATGCAAGAAATTGTTCATGTTCGTAGTGGCGAGAATGGTTGTAGAAAAACTGTCCCAGATGCCAGTCAGAAGTATGAAAAAAACGCACGGTCATAAGTGAATCTAATAATGAAATGAATGCGAATAAGGTAGCACGTATTCTAGAAAAAAGTAGAGCTTAGCCAGGCAGAAAGTAGCTACAAGATATCGCTTGATCATTTTAAAACGATCAACTAGTTTGGTACCGAAAAACTAAATAATAGGAAATAGAAAATGAGCTTAGGAAAAGTAAGCCGTGAAATGATTGATCATATTATGTTGATCGGTTTAGATCGTGTGGCAAAACGTAATGCCTTTGATAGCCATATGATTGAGGATTTATCTTTAGCATTAACAGAATATGAAAATAATCCTGAATTACGTTGTGCTGTCATTTTTGCGCATGGTGATCATTTTACCGCTGGTCTAGACCTAGTGGAATTACAACCGAAAATTCCGCATGGGATTTTTAATTTTGCCGATGCTCAAATTAATCCTTGGGGCGTTGGAGGACGACACAGAACTAAACCTGTTGTGGTTGCGGTGCAGGGTATTTGTTATACCGCTGGAGTGGAACTCATGCTCAATGCAGATGTAGTAATAGCCAGTGAAGATACTGTGTTTGGGCAACTCGAAGTACTACGGGGAATTATGCCTTTTGGCGGTGCAACGGTTCGTTTTGTACAGGCGGCAGGTTGGCAAAAAGCCATGCCTTATTTACTTACAGGTAAAACCTTTGATACTCAAAAAGCCAATGAGTTGAATCTTGTTTCTGAGGTTGTAGAAAAAGGTAAGCAACTTGAGCGTGCGATCGAAGTTGCTAAAGAGATTTGTATTGCTGCGCCACTTGCTGTGCAGGCTCTATTAGCTTCTGCAACCGATGGAGTGACTTTAGGGCATACAGTTGCGTTTGAGAAAATGGATAACTACCTTAAACCACTATTTGAATCTGAGGATGCTCAAGAGGGTGTTCGAGCCATGCTGGAAAGACGTTTGCCACAGTTTCAGGGTAAATAATTCCAAATTTTTATTTTAATCATCAAATACTGATGCGATAAATTGATTTAGCGTTTTAAATAGGCTCTATACCAACGTTTTAAAATCTAAATCAACGGGTTGAATTTCATTGGTGCCATGAAACCAAATATGGACTAGATCTGAAAGCGTATGTGGGTCGTGTTTCTGCGGAAGAAAAATTAAATAATCTCCGCATCCATTACGGGCGATCGCAATGGCATGTAATGGAAAGCCAGTCCATTGTTTCGCAATTTTTGTTTCATGCAAGATATGGTTGCATGTACGTATTTTTCTTTTTTGATTGGATTGATCGAAAAATGGGAAAATTTGCCAATCATCATCTTCAACAAAAATATTGCCACCATTTTCGATCATCATTTTATTTTTAAAAGATGATGGAAATACAAGATTGAGTTCTTTCTCAGCCTCTAAAATATATTGTTCCTCAATTGGAAAAGCCATGAATTATCTTCTTTCAGGTTTATACTGCATTTGTATTCGTTTTAATGCATGAAATATATAATGTTGACGTTCTGGAGATAAGCCCAAACCAAAGCGAATGGGTTGCGCGGCATCTATAAAGATTTGTCCTTGTTGTTTGTTGGAAGCATTTTGAATATGATTTTCTCTGATTCGACTCACTTCATTCCACATAAAAGATTTGGATTTACCTAATTTCCCAATGCCTGTAAAAACCTTTCCACCTTGACGATCTATGGTGAGTTCAACTTTTCCAAACAGGACGAGTAAAGTAAAAAAACCAAAGATTAATGTACCGATGATAAATGGGATACCAAATAAACTTTGTAAAAGACTAAATTCTTGGTTTGCTATTTGGGTACCATAAATCCCACCCAATGAACCACCTGACCATATCAGCATAAATGGAACCAAGAAAAAGGCGATTGGACTTCTTAAGGTTGCACCAAGTTTAATTTCTTGCATGTCATTTTTATACCAAGCACCTTTGGGTGGTTGATTAATATCAAAAGCGAATTGGGGCGATGAATCAAAATTTTCAGATACTCTGAATAGATGATTGCAGTTTTGACATTTCCCCATATCCGTTTGGATATTGATATTCTCATTCAGAACTTCGCTTTGACAGTTTGGACATTTCATTTTTATTTGAATTAACTATCTTAATTTTAAGAAAATTTAGTATAACACTGTCATTTTGCATTCTCATCTATTTCGCATATACCAAAGACATTATTGTCTAGGTCGAGAAAATAGCCTTGCCAACAACGATCAGGAATCGCAAATTTCTCCATCGCTATAAGACCGCCCAAGCTTAAAATTTTAGCTGCAGTTTCGTCAAAACTGTCTACTTCAATCGTGCAGGTAAACGCATTGGTACCACATCCAATTGAGGGGATTGCGACTGGACGTTGAAGTAATCCACCATGAATCCCTTCCGTTTCGATACGATAATATTCGATGGGTAAGCCATCAACATGCTCGAAATGCCAACCAAAGACATTTTGATAAAATTGAGTATCGCGTTTGGGATTGGAGGATTGAATTTCAAAATAGATAATCGAGTTCATGGCTAATCCTATATTTTTATTTTTGTATCATTAGAAAAATAAAAACCGACGATTCGAGTGATGATAAATCGTCGGTCAAAATCTTTATCAAAAGTTTTGGCTGCTAACAAAACAAATGCTAAAGATGGAGAGTCATAATGAAAGGTCACCGAAAATCGTTGCGGATGCCGTGCAATTTAGATTCGGTTGCTGCGACCTTGTACCCTATATAACGCTAAAGAATGTTGATCGGTTGACATAAAAATGAAAAAAAAGTGAAAAAAATTTATAATTAATTAATGAAACCACTCAAATTGGGTTTAACTACATGATTTCACTTCGTTTATATTATTTATGGTTTTTTATTATTTGTTTGGTTTCAACTTTGGTAGCAGGCGTGCTAGCTGCTATTTTACCAAATAATATTGCAGGTGTACTCACAGCAATTCCGTATTTGATTGCTATTATTTTTGTTTTATTCAAATTTTTAAAACAGCAACGCCGTGCCCCAACTGCAACTGAAAAAAATAAACTCACTTTGATGTTTAGTTTAATTTTTTGGGGGTACAACTTATTTGGATTATTACTCGGGTTATTCATTTTTAGTCGTAATGATCCTGAAGTTTGGCAGAACTTTATTGCGTATTTACAGCAGCCAAATTTTCTTGTGATCGTTGTAGTAATGTGGTTGATGCTTGCAATACCTCTATATTTGATCACATTGTGGTTCTATGGCGCACAAGCACAACGAATGGCGAACAAGATGTTTAACTAGGTTAATAAAGTTCACTTGTAATTCACCCTTGTTCTGTTAAGACTATCTATACACATGATTTTTGATAGGTAGTGCGATGCAAAAATTGACTGTATTGGTAACAGGGGCGAGTGGATTTATTGGTTCTCATCTTTTACCTTTTTTGTTGAAAAGACAGTACAAGCTCATTGCGCTAACTCGACAAACGAATAAATCTTCACAACATCCTGATCTGCAATGGGTGACTTCATTTGAGCAGATTCAAACCCAACAAATTGATTATGTCATCAATCTTGCAGGCGAAAATATTGGTCAAAAACGCTGGAGTAGTGAGCGTAAACAGCAATTAATTAATAGTCGTGTCAATACCACCCAACGACTTTATGAGTGGTTGCAACAGCAACAGATTTTTCCGAAATGCATTATTTCTGGCTCAGCGATTGGCTACTATGGTATTGATCCACAAGAGCAGTGGAATACCAGTTGTGATGAAAACACCCCAGCGCAGGCAATTTTTATGTCTGAGCTTTGCCAAGCTTGGGAGCAAACGGCTTTAAAGTTTTCCCAACAGAATACGAAGATTATTCGTTTGGGGATTGTATTTGGTCAAGGTGGTGGAATTTTGCCGCAAATGTTGTTGCCGATTCGATTAAATGCCGCGGGTAAGATTGGTTCAGGGCAACAGCCAGTAGTGTGGATTCATATCCAAGATGTGTTAAGTGCAATAGAGTTTTTATTTGACTCCAATAGTGCGCAGAAGGTTTACAATCTCGTTGCACCTGAGCAAACAAATCAACAGCAATTCGTTAAGATTGCTAGCAAAATCTTAAAGCGAAAACCCTTTATTTCATTGCCAAAGTTCGTATTTGAGCTTGCTCTAGGCGAACAATCACAATTGATTTTAAATGGTCAATATGTACAGCCTAAAGCCATACAAGCTCTTGGTTTTGAGTTTCAATATCCAACTTTAGATATGGCATTAGGTGAAATTTTACTCGACGACTAAGAGTTTCTTTCGTAGTTGGGTTGGAGAGTACGCGTTTGGTTCAATACATGTCGGTTGCTCTAGAATGAGCTGACGCAGCAGTTGTGCTGAACCAGCTCCCATACATAATCCATTGCGGAAATGTCCAAAGTTTGCCCACAAATTTTCAACCTCTGGAATCGCCCCTATGTATGGGATGCCATGTGGTGAACTAGGGCGCAATCCTGCCCAACGTTTTACGATTGGAAATTGAGCTAGCTCAGGAACCATTTCTAGGCACGCTGTCAAAATGTCTTGCTGAGTTTGATCATCTACAGTGGTATTAAAACCGCAGTCCGCCATACTTGAACCACAGACGATATGACCATCCTGACGTGGAATCAGATACATCACTTGATTCATGCACATCGTTGGAAGCCAATTTTCAGGTGTTTTGAATAACAACATTTGACCTTGGATAGGATGAACAGGAATATTCAGTTGTAACTGTTCTTCCCAATGCTTTGTCCACGCACCTGAAGTTAAAACTACATGATCAGCAAAGTGTTGGTGACCATCTTCGCTTTGCAAGCCCTTAATTTTATGTTTTTGAATGATTAACTTTTCGATTGGACTATGTTCAAAAAAACGAACCAAAGGATGTTGTTTCAAATAACTAATCAGAGATTGAAGTAGGCGAGGATTCCGCACATTGGATAGATGAGGAAAATAAATGGCTTCTCGGAATTTTGTTGAAACACGTGAATTAATCTGATTGAGTTGATTCTGATTTAAATATTCTGATTGTTGCATCGGCTCATTGAACTTAGCTGCATAACTCAACCCAATATCAAAATCATCCTGATCGAAAATTAGCATGCCTGTATCGTGAATCTGAAAATCAATCCCTGTGATTGGGTAGAGTTTTTCATTCCACATTTGATAGAGCGATTTTCCAAACTGAGCTAATTGGTTAACTTCGGGTGCATATCGCCACGGATACATAGGCGATAAAATACCACCACCAGCCCAAGATGCAGCTTGACCTGCTTGCTGTTGATCAAAAATATCAACAAAACAGCCTTGTTCAGCAAGTTCCAGAGCTGTCATTAAGCCGCTGATCCCTGCACCAATGATGGCAATATGCATATTAACGTCAAACCAATTTAAAGATTCCTCCCTCCTTGTTAAAGAGGTGAGGAGTGTTGTAGCTTCGGAGAGTTATTTCATCTCTTTGAGTTTACGTGCGGCTTCTTCAGCAAAATAAGTCCAGATACCGTCTGCACCTGCACGACGACAGCACATTAATGATTCTAAGATAACGCTGTCCGATAACCAGCCATTTTGGATAGCTCCTGCAAGCATCGCGTATTCACCGCTAACTTGATAGACAAAGGTTGGTACGCCAAAAGTATCTTTTACTTCACGAACAACGTCTAGATATGGCATTCCGGGTTTAACGATGACCATATCCGCGCCTTCTTGGATGTCTAAAGCAATCTCATGTAATGCTTCTGCACGGTTGCCGATATCCATTTGATAATTATATTTATTGCCGCCTTTTAGGTTGCTAGCAGAGCCAACAGCATCACGGAATGGACCATAGAAACTTGATGCATATTTAGCAGAGTACGCCATGATATTGGTATAAATAAAACCGTTTTGTTCAAGTGCTTGACGGATTGCTCCGATACGACCATCCATCATATCACTTGGGGCAACAACATCTGCACCTGCCGCAGCATGACTCAATGCTTGTTTAATTAAGCATTCAACCGTTTCATCATTCAACACATAACCTGTTTCATCGATAATGCCATCTTGACCATGAGTGGTATAAGGATCAAGCGCACCATCTGTGATGAGTACCATTTCAGGTAATTCTTTTTTAAGTAATTGGCAAGTGGTTTGTACTAATCCATCTTCATGCCATGCTGCTTCAGCAGTTAAACTTTTGTCTTCTTGAGGGGTAACGGGAAATAATGCAAGCTTTGAAACACCTAACTCAAGAAGTTGTTCTGCTTTTTTGAGCAATAAATCAGCAGATAAACGCTGTATATTTGGCATGCTCGGAATGTCTTGAACTTGTTGTTGTCCTGGTAGTACAAAAACTGGATAAATCAAGTGATTAGCTGTCAATTGTGTTTCGCTTACCATCGCTCGTAATTGGTCATTTTTACGGATACGGCGCATGCGAGTCGCAGGGAAAGCAGGACGATTGAACGTATAAGTCATAACAATCTCGATGTTCAGTATTATACTATAGGAATAATTGAATCATTTAAGTCATGCTAGGGGAGAACTTAGCGGCTTAGGTCAATTCGATGTCCTCACTATTGTAGCCCTATAATTTTGGTTTTGTAAAAATTATGGGATGTTTCAAAAGGGCTGTTGAAATTTTGATCATGTGATGCAGTATTCATGATAAGTCATAAGTATTTGCAGGCATTTATCAACGCTCATCAGCTTCGATCTATGGATTCAGGCAGCGTATGAATGATGTAAAGAAAAACTGGACAGGTAATATTCAGTTAGGTGCTAAAGCCGATCATGGCGTGGTATTAAAACAGCTTTGTAAAGCATTTAATTCTTCACCATTTTTTAAGCACTGTGGCATGGTCATGCGTGTAGTTGATGATCAAATTGAAGGCTACATTGAGATGCAACCTGAGTTGATTGGTAATGTTGCGTTCCAGATTTTGCATGGTGGTGTTGCTGCAACGATGTTGGATAGTATTGGTGGAGTGGTTGCAATCGAACAGCTATATCGCCGTGCAACGCCAGAGGATTTACCCGACACTATTAAAAAAGTTTCTCGTTTGGCTACTGTTGATATGCGTGTAGATTATCTTGCACCTGGTCGTGGTAAATATTTTATCGCTCGTGCAGAAACTTTGCGTTTAGGGCGTAAGGGATGCACGATGCGAATGACGATGGTCAATGATGACGATAAGCCAATAGCGACTGCAATCGCATCATATGCTTTCTAATTTTTTGAAAAATTTTAAAAAAGTGCCATTCGGCGCTTTTTTTATTTCTGAAAACAAGTAGTTTTAATTATTATCAAAATACTAGAACTGAACGCATCAGTTATTTTTTTTATTCTCGTAATATGATTATTTATCGGTAGAATGCTCTTAAATTTTTGTTCATATTTATCTTTTGTTTTTAACTTTCGGTTAAGTTTCGATACATAGACTGATCGGCTGATTAAAACAGAAGTAAATGATCTATTTAATTTTCAGGAATAATTTATGACTGACTCCCAAACCAACGAACAGCAAGCTTTATCTGAAGCTATTTCTGATGATGCAATGAAAGCAAAGCGTAAAAAGTTTTTAGGACTATTTGCCCTGATTCTTATCATAGCTGCAATTTTGTATGGGATTTGGGCATTATTTTTTCATCATTCTGTAAGCACTGATAATGCCTATGTTGGTGCTGAAACAGCACAAGTGACCTCTATGATCGGTGGACAAGTTGCTGAAGTTTTAGTGAAGGATACACAGCAGGTTAAACGTGGCGATATCTTAGTTAAAATCGACCAACGAGATGCACAAATTCAACTTGCACAGGCTCAAGCGGAGCTAGCAAAAGCACAACGTCAATACAAACAAAGCCAAGCAAATAGCAGTTCTCTGAATTCACAAGTGATCGTAACTAAAGATGAAATCACAAGTGCTCAAGCTCAAGTCAATAAAGCCCAAGCTGAATATGATCGAGTGAGTTTAGAGTTAAAACGTCGTAACGAACTAGCTGCTTCAGGTGCAATTTCTAAAGAAGAATTAAGTAAATCACAAAGTGCCGTTTCGACTGCAAAAGCCAGTTTAGAGCTTGCTCAAGCAGGACTTGCTCAAGCTATGTCGAGTCGCAATGCTGCGGTAAGTACTTTGGCTGCAAACGATGCTTTGATTCAAGGTGTCAATGAGGCTTCAACCCCAGATGTTTTAGTGGCAAAAGCACATGTTGATCAAGCATTATTAGATTTGGAAAGAACGATTATACGTGCCCCTGTAGATGGTGTTGTAACACGTAAGAATATTCAAATTGGACAGCGTGTTGCACCTGGAACAGTCATGATGTCTGTCGTACCAGTTTCAGCGTTATATGTAGATGCCAACTTCAAAGAAAGCCAATTGGCAAAAGTGAAAGCAGGTCAAACTGTGACATTAACATCTGATTTATATGGGGATGAAGTCGTTTATCACGGCAAAGTTCAAGGTTTCTCAGGTGGAACAGGTGCTGCTTTTGCATTGATTCCTGCACAAAATGCGACTGGAAATTGGATTAAAGTGGTTCAGCGCTTACCTGTGCGCATCACCTTAGATCCTAAAGAGTTGGCTGAGCATCCTCTGCGAGTAGGTCTTTCAATGCAAGTAGATATTGATCTCGCATCGAAGTAATTCATCATGAAGACTCAGAATCCTTTTGCAGAACTCAGTGGTGGGCGATTATTGCTTGCAGCTTTTGTAATTGCACTTTCTAACTTTATGGTGGTGTTAGACACGACGATTGCTAACGTCTCTGTTCCTCATATCACTGGTAACCTCGCCGTTTCAAGTTCTCAAGGAACTTGGGTGATTACGTCTTATGCAGTGGCTGAAGCCATCTGTGTTCCTTTAACTGGATGGTTGGCAGGGCGATTTGGTACGGTTCGTGTCTTTGTCTTTGGTTTGATTGGCTTTACGGTCTTTTCTTTTTTATGCGGTCTAGCGACTTCATTAGAAATGTTGGTCTTTTTTCGTATCGGACAAGGGCTTTGTGGTGGACCGTTAATGCCACTGAGTCAAACATTATTGATGCGTATTTTCCCACCTGAAAAACATGCTCAAGCGATGGGGCTATGGGCAATGACAACGGTGATTGGACCTATTCTCGGTCCTATTTTAGGCGGTTTGATTAGCGATAATTTATCATGGCATTGGATATTTTTTATCAATATACCTGTCGGAATATTTTGTGTTCTCGCTGCGATGCGTTTGTTGTCAGTAGCTGAAACCAAAACAGAAAAATTACGCATAGATGCGATTGGGTTGGGATTGCTTGTACTTTGGATTGGTGCGTTACAACTCATGCTTGATCTTGGGCATGAAAAAGACTGGTTCAACAGTAGTAGTATTATCGTTTTAGCTTTAATTGCCGTGATTGGTTTTATTGTTTTTATGATTTGGGAGTTAACCGAAAAACACCCTGTTGTAAATTTATATGTTTTTAGGCATCGAGGTTTTGCAGTTTCTGTCACTGCCTTAGCATTTGGGTTTGGGGCATTTTTTGGCAGTATTGTATTGATCCCACAGTGGTTGCAAATCAATCTAGGATATACCGCAACATGGGCTGGTTATCTAACGGCAACTATGGGCTTTGGTAGTTTGACTATGTCTCCAATTGTAGCCAAATTATCAACCAAATATGATCCACGTGCTTTAGCGAGTTTTGGTTTGGCTTTGCTGGGTGTTGTAACCTTAATGCGTGCATTTTGGGTAACTGATGCAGATTTTATGGCATTGGCTTGGCCTCAGATATTGCAGGGTTTTGCTGTCCCATTTTTCTTTATCCCGTTGTCTAATATTGCAATGGGCTCGGTTCTTCCCCAAGAAATGGCATCTGCTGCAGGTTTGATGAATTTTCTAAGAACCATGGCAGGGGCAATCGGTGCTTCGATTGCAGTTACGATTTGGGATGACCACACCAAAGTGGCGCGTAGTGAAATGGTTAATTCACTGCATCCACAAGAGGTTCAAAATACATTGCTGCAAAATGGATTTTCTTCTGATACTACTTTGGCAACGATCGCCAATCTTGTCGATAAAGAAGCAATTACGATTTCAGCAAATCATGTCTTTATGATTTTGGCTTTGGTGTTTGTGTTTGCGAGTCTATTAATTTGGTTAAGTCCTAAACCTAAGCCGATAGTAGGTGGCGCTGCACCACATTAACCGCATGATTTAGGTGGAAGTTATTGAATTAAACTTGGAGTTGTTCTCCGAGTTTTTTCTTGTAGCTAAGGTGTAACCTAACTCTAAAGAGGATCAAGTAAAAAATCGCTTGACCTTACAATGATGGGAAGGAATATATTCTATTAACTATCTATTTTATTGGAGAGATATCATGGAATTCCATGTAGAGAATATGACGTGTGGTGGTTGTGCTCGCGGTGTTACTCGAGCAATTCAAGCTTTGGATGCAAATGCTAAAGTGATTGCTGATCCACCAAGTCGTAAAGTGACAGTTGAAACAACAGCAACACAAGAGCAGGTTGCTGAAGCATTGACTGAAGCAGGTTTCCCACCGCGCTAAAATCATTTAGACAAAGTTTAAGGGCTACATTTTCGTAGCCCTTTTTAATACCTTATTTTTTCTTCGCTAATGGTGAAATTGACAGCAAGTCATTATGGTGATGCTGTTCCTTATTTTCATTGCTCGGTTCTTTGAGACCCTCGAGAATCGGACATTCAGGTCGATCATCACCTGCGCAGCAATTGATTAAATCTTTCAGCGTATTCGCCATTTGCTGTAAGTCGTTTATACGTTCTTCTAATTTTTCAATATGTCCGAGTGCTAAGCGTTTTACATCAGCACTTTGTCGATTGCGATCATTCCATAGATCAAGCAAATCTGAGATTTCCACAACTGAAAATCCCAATTCTCGACTTCGCTTGATAAACTTTAAACGTTCAACATCAGTCACTGAGTAGGAACGATAACCTGCATTATTACGCCCCGCAGTCGGGATCAAACCAATCTGTTCATAGTATCGAATCATTTTGGTTGAGACCCCTGAAGCTTGAGAGACTTTACCAATATTCATCTTATTCTCCTCAACCTAGATGTACTGAAGGTGGTTGAAAACGACGCAGACGTAGTGCATTTCCTAATACAAAGACGCTAGATAATGCCATAGCTCCTGCAGCAAAGATGGGTGACATTAAAATTCCATAGTTTGGATATAATATTCCAGCGGCAACAGGAATTAGCATGGTGTTGTAAGCAAAAGCCCAAAACAGGTTTTGATGAATGTTGCCGATTGTGGCTTTGGATAAGGCGATTGCATTTGTTACACCTTGCATATTGCCAGACATGAGTACGACATCTGCCGATTCAATTGCAACATCTGTACCTGTACCTATCGCTACACCTACATCGGCTTCAGCTAATGCAGGGGCATCATTAATGCCATCACCAACAAAGACAATATGACCATATTGGGATTTTAGCTCTTTGACTGCATTAACTTTTCCTTCAGGTAAGACTTCAGCGATTACCTCATCAATACCTAATTGTTTTGCAATTGCCTGAGCAGTACGTGCATTATCTCCAGTGATCATTGCGACTTTCAGTCCTAATTGGTGTAAAGCTTGAATCGCTGCGGGAGTCGTGGATTTAATTGGATCTGCAACCGCTATAATTCCTGCTAGTTGACCATTCATCGCAACATAAAGTGGTGATTTACCTTCATCACCTAAACGTAAAGCAGTTGTTGCGAAGGGCTGTACTTCAATACCAAGCTGCTGCATATAACGATCAGCACCGATATTAATTTGAATATCATCATTGATCACTGCAGATACACCCATACCCGTAACCGAATCAAAGCGATCAACTTTAGGAAGAACCAAGTTCTCTAGCTTGGCCTGATCAACAATCGCTTTTGCGATAGGATGTTCTGATCGGGATTCAACAGCAGCTACAGCAGCCAAAACTTGATCTCGTTCAAACTGAGATGTGACTTCAAAATCAGTTAATTGTGGATGTCCCTCAGTTAAAGTACCTGTTTTATCAACAGCTACAATTTTTGCATCTTTTAATAGCTGTAAAGCTTCGCCTTTACGGAACAACACGCCTAATTCTGCACCACGACCTGTACCCACCATGATCGATGTAGGTGTTGCCAAACCCATAGCACATGGACAAGCGATAATCAGTACTGCGACTGCATTTACTAAGGCAAAAGTTAGGGCAGGAGATGGGCCGAAAATTAACCAAACTAAGAATGTCAGCACTGCTGCAATCATTACTGCTGGTACGAACCATAAGGTGATTTTATCGACTACCGCTTGAATCGGCATTTTAGAGCCTTGTGCTTGCTCAACTAAGCGAATTATTTGCGCCAGCATGGTTTCACCACCAACAGCTAACGCTGTAAAAGTGAGAGTTCCATTTTGATTAATCGTACCACCTACCACATCGCTACCAACCACTTTCTCAACAGGTATCGGTTCACCTGTAATCATGGATTCATCGACAAAACTATTTCCATCAGTCACTTTTCCATCAACAGGTATTCTTTCGCCAGGTTTTACAATCACCGTGTCACCAGCAATAACTTGATCAATTGCAATCTCAAGCATTTGTCCATCACGGTGAACATGAGCTGTTTTAGCTTGTAAACTGACTAAACGTTGAATCGCTTCTGAAGTACGTCCTTTTGCTTTTGCTTCAAGAAAACGACCAAGTAAGATTAAAGCAACAATAACCGCAGCAGCTTCATAATAAACATTGACTGTTCCTGAAGGGAGTGTGTTTGGAAAGAAGGTAGCCACTATAGAAAATAGATATGCAGCTAATGTTCCAACGGCTACCAAAGAATTCATATCTGGTGCTAGACGAACTAAAGCAGGGATACCTTTTAAATAAAATCTTCTACCTGGAATCGTTAAAACAAGGGTAGTCAGTACGAATTGTATGTACCAACTATTTTGCATCCCAATGGTTTGAGCAATCAGATGATGAAAGCTTGGAATTAGATGAGAGCCCATTTCAAGAATAAACACAGGCAAAGCAAAAAGCGTGGCAAGAATTAAATCACGTTTAAGTTCAGCGCGTTCTTGATCTTTTTTCTGAAGCTGCTCAGATGGATCGGCAATTGAAGCTTGAATTTCTACAGCATCATATCCAGCTTTATCTATTGCTGCGATCAATGCCTCTACACTTGCCGAACCACTTAGTGTTGCTCGTTCAGTTGCAAGATTGACATTTGCTTCAGTGACACCAGAGACGGCTTTGAGTGCTTTCTCGACACGACCAACACATGAGGCACAGGTCATACCTTTTATAGATAATTCAATTCTGTCTTGGGGAACATCATAGCCTGCTTGTTCAATTGCATGAATTAATAATTGACGATCTAAAGGCTTATTAAGTGTAATGTCTGCACGCTCAGTGGCTAAATTTACTGAGGCTGATCGCACACCATCAACTTTTTTAATAGCATTTTCAACACGACTTACACAGCTTGCACAAGTCATACCTTCAATTTGTAAGCTTAATCTTTGATTTATGTCGGTTCCCATGGGATTTACCTATGTATTCTTTGATTGCTTAAAGCATAGACCTTACCATTATAGGAAGGTCAAGTATTCACTATGTAAATATCGAAGTGAAATCTATTTTATAAAATCAATATGGTGAAATTGACATTTAAATCAGTTGCTTGAGGGTTTTATTCTATATTTACTCAGACAATGAATCATTTTTGTGTTTTTAAGTTATTGATATTACTATTAATTTAAAAAATATAAAAATCTTGTCAATAAAAAAGCCACTTGTGTAAGTGGCTTTTTTATTAAAGGTATTTGGTGGTGGGGTGGAACCCTGCGCCAAACCTATGTAACTCAGCGCCTTAGAACCGCTGCGAACTCCTGCGGAAAGGTGCGGAATCCAGCCCCAACTGCCAACAATCCTACCAGTTCTGCCCGGCCGAGGTCATCAGCCAAGTGCCTAAGCCAGGACGCCAGTTCGATTCCCGTTTGCGGAATTGAACCCACGTCCGCAACTCCGGATCGGTTGGCATGGCCTCACTCAGCCGAACCGGCTCCGGGAAGGACCGCGTGCTTCCGAAGTAAGCGCCGGAAGAATACTTCGATCCGTTCCGCCGACCCGTGGCCGGTGAGCTCGTTGGCCCCGAAACGATAGACCTCGTACCCGGCGAGCCGGAGGTCACGATCGGCCGCCACCATGTCCGCGTACCTGGCGAGGGATGGCTTCCCGTCTTCGGCGAAGTGCTGAGATCCGTCAACCTCGACGACCACACGGCCTGCGTTGCTGAAAAGGAGTAGGAAGTCCATGCGTTGCCGAGACAAGCGTCCAACCCCGCCGAGCTGTGCCAGCGTGTATGGGTCGTAATGCAGATAGACCTGCGGAATGAGGGCTGGCAGCTTATCGCCGAGATCCTTGAATGCCCGGTAGTAGACGCTGAATACGTTTCGTTCGCCGTCCGATGCGAGGGATGCCATCAGACGTTGAGAAAGCGATCGCCGTGCATCTGATTCGTCCTGGATGCCTTGCCGTTCCTTCCACCACGAGAGCATCTCCTCCTTGGTAAGCCCGTTGGCCTGAATCGGGCGGTCGTACACGAGGCAGTGCTCTTCATTCCTTACGATTCGGATGTCGTTGTTGATGGCATCCTGGATGACGATCTCGGGCTTCGGACCCGTTGACGCGAAGATCAAATTCTTGGGCGCGCCAGATACGCCACCACTGATTCGATTCACCGCGAACGCCGAATGTCCTGAGATGCTCCCCGATGGCCTTAGCTGGAAGCCGTCCGCCTTGAGGAGAGTATTCAGTGTCTCAACGAGCTGCGTCTGCTCCTTTCCTCTTCGGGCATTTGGAGAGACGACCGCCTCAAGCAACTTGAAGAACAGTTGTCGGGAGCAGCTCAGTGCGCCCACCACCTCGAGCAATTCAGCGTTGGTCCAGTCGTCGTTGTTCACGCAGTGCCGTATAACGGACTGCTCCAAATTTGCCTCGAAGCCCGCGCCACGCATTTCCGGTAATGGCCAGATATTGGACAATTGCTCGACAAGCGGGAGTTCGCCGAAGAGATCCACGTCGTTCAGCAGCTTGAGGATCGAGCGCCGCGTGAGTTCAGTGACTGTCTGACCGTCGCTCGACTCGTCTAACAGTCGGAGAAATTCGCTCAGCGAAAAACTGACGTGATCCTGCTCAACTTGGCGTGCGAGCTGGAGAAGCTGATCGTTGCTCAGTCCTTGGAGACGGCTTCGCACGTACACGCGCTTGCTGGAGTGTGCTTCGCTACCTGTCCCGGTAGCCAATCCGAGCCGCTCGCATTCCGCCGGCAAGTCATACGCCTTTACCGAATGAAGGGTAGCGGCGATCAGTTCGACCAAATCAGGCCTTTTGCCCTTGGACAGTGGGCTTCCGTCTCGCGGTGTGCTGCTGGGTAAGTTATGCGCCATCGAATCTATTTCCCTGATCAGTCACTGGCCCACAGCCGATCGTCATCCTGGGTCGCGGCCCAGAAGTCATCGAAAAGGGCCAGCTTGGCTTCGTCTTTGGTTGCGTAGGTCTTGGTGCTGAACCGGCTCCCGATCCGGTAGCCCCACCGCTTGAACTTGTTCATGTGGACGCCGAGGTTGTGCCCATCGACGTTCAGGAAGCTGTTCCCCTTGGCGGACACCCGCCACTTGCGTTGCAGCCATCGGGTCCGGCGCGCTGCGCGATTGCGCAACTTGGCCTCACGCCGTTTCGGCCCCTCGTAGTCGCCGCTCATCTTCTCGGCGCAGACGCACCCGACGTCGAAGTTCTCGTCCAGATCCGGGTGCTCCATGATGTGGACGTAGCGGATCTTCTCGTTGCCGCACATCTGGCAGGTCGCGTAATCAGTTTCGTCCGCCGACTCGCCGTCGGCCCGCAGGTCGACCACGTCCACGCAGTGCCATCCTTTGTGGGGCACACCCGGCTGGTCCCATCGATTTCCGCTCATGCCAGTTCACTCCATCTCAGAATCCCGGGTACTTCCGCCAGATCCGCTGGTTCAGCTCTTCGTTGTCGCTGTACTCGCCGATCGCCCAATCCTTGAATTCGTAGAGGTCTTCCGCCAATTCGGTGATGACGTCGCGCAGTTCCAGCGGCTCCAGCCACTCGGCAGGGATCGCTTTCACGCCGTGCATCGCGCCCAGCAGGTTGCCGACGATCGCTCCGGTCGAGTCGGAATCGCCATCGTGGTTCACGGCCAGGATCACGCCATGTTTGAAATTGCGGGCGACCAGCGCGCAATAGATCGAGATCGCCAGGGCCTCCTCGGCGATCCAACCCTGGCCCAGCCGGGCAATGGCTTCTTCATGTGGCAAATCGGAATCGGCTAACTCCTCAGCCATCTCGATCGCTCGCAGCGTCTCCTCAAAGCCGGGCTCGGCTCGCAGGAGGAGTTTGGCGGCGGCCAGTGCTTCGCGCAGCGACGCGCCATCGGTCAGCGCTAGGATCAGCACCGCCAGCACACCACCGGTCAGGGCTCCGGTCGGGTGGCCATGGGTCAGCGCAGCCAACTCGGTACCCAGCCGGAAGGCGTCTTGGGGAGAGTCGTACTGCCGCAGGCGCCAGGCGAACAGACCGACCGGCGCAACCCGCATGACGCCGCCGCAGCCCTTGCTGTCGTTGCGGGCCGGCTCCCCGAGCGAGTTCATCGCCCGCAGGGCCGATAGGCAGGTGTTGCCCGGTGCGCGACGGCTGTGCAGTTGACGCTGCTGAAACAGCCAGCCAGGCTCATCGGTGCCGAAGTCGATGTCGCATGTCGGCCGTTCGCCTTGGGTTTGCAGCCAGCGCAAATAGGCATGGGCCGTTACCCCGGAATAGGTCGTGATGCCTTTGAAGCAGCCACGCACCCAGCCTCGAATCAACCCCTCGGCGGTGAACAGGGTCATCTGGGTGTCGTCGGTGATGGTCGCCAGACCTCCATATGCCGGTGCGTAGTGGGTGATTCCGTTGGGGCCAAAGCGACGCAGAATCTCGGTCCGCTTCATGAACTCAACCGGTGCGCCCAGCGCATCGCCGACTGCACCACCTAGTAGGCAGCCCAGAAACCGCCCCTGGACCGTGCGCTTTTGCTGGCGCTTGCTGCGCCAGGCAGCTGGTGCCGGTGTCTCGGTTCGTTCCGCCGCGCCCGTATCGGCAACAGGCTCCTCGTCCTCGTTGCCGGACAGGGTGTAGTAGACGCCCAACTCTGCGACTACGCGGGCGGCGGGCCGGGCGACGAGGTCCAACTGCTTACGCCACTCAGGCACATCGGAGCCGTCCCAACTGATGCCCAGGCCTTTCTCCCAGTAGGACAGGTAGGCCTCGCCCCGGTCTGCGGCGTAGTAGTTGCCGTTGCCGGCGGAGCAGTCGAGCGCGTACTCCCAGTTGTTCTCGCGCATGCAGACGCCGTGCTGGGGGTGAGGCACTTGCCCCAGCCCGATCAGGTATTCCGCGCTCTTGGCGTCCAACGGGCGAAAAACGGCCACCCGCAAGCGTCCGTCGTCCCGGGCGGTGATGGCAGCGATCAGAGCATCGCCACGTTGGATGGTGACCAGTTTGCCGCCGAGGTCCACGGGCCCGACCTCGAGCCACCAGTGGTCACCAGCGGCTGAAACGACATCGCGGGCATCGTCGGGCGCCAATAGCTCGGCAAGCCGATCCATTGCGGGTTCGACCTGCTGCCATTCGGCCTCCCCATCCCGGCTACGCTGCTGCAGACCGTGCAGCATCACGGCCAGCGGCAGGTCCCCGTTATCGAGCAGGGCCAACTTCAGATCGGCTGCTGGAACGGGGTACGCGATGTCCGGCAACCCGAACTGCGCCAGCGTCTCTGGCTTGAGGTGAAGCTCTGCGAAATCTTGCATGGTGCCCGTAACGATCCTTTTATCGCTGCGCCGCTTGTGATTATCACAATACGACGCACACACAAATCAAAATAGAGTCATGGACAGATTCTATGGCAGACCATATACTTTCCGCAATAACCCGTACAAGCATTCGCTAACCCGAACGAGCCAGCCAGGATGTCGAACGAACAGCTTGCAGATCTAACCCAGCCACAACGCGACCGGCTCGCGTTCGTGGAGTTGCGCGTGCGCTTCATCGGGGAGATACGCCGTCAGGACTTGGTCACGCGGTTTGGCATCCAGTCCGCCGCCGCATCCAGGGATCTGGCGCTTTACAAAGAGTTGGCCCCGGGCAACATCGACTACGACCCCAAGGGCAAGTCCTACGTCCTGGGGCCGGACTTCCGGCCCGTCTTCGACTTTCCACCGGAGCGGGTGCTGTCGTGGCTGACCCAGGGCTTTGGCGACGGTGAGCCGATGCGGCTCAAGGCGTGGGTGGCCAGCGAGAGCCCGTCACGGCTCACGCATCCGGATCTGGATGTGCTGGCGAGCGTGACCCGGGCGATCCATCAGGAGTGTCCGCTCGGCATCGAGTACCACTCCATCTCCAGTGGCCGCACCGAGCGGGAGATCGTCCCGTTCGCGCTGTTCGATCTGGCGGTCGATCCGCCAGCGCTGTGGGATGAGCAGCGGGAGAGAGTCGGGCTTTGAGGTGGAAACGCCACCTCAGCTCAACATGCCCTTGAGATCCTTGAGCATCAGGAACAGATGGTACGGATCAGTCGGGCTGGGCTCGAATTCCCACGATTCGTACCACTGTCGCGCTGCGTCGTCTTTGGCATGCACCAACAGGCAGCGAATGCCGGCGATGTCGGCAGCCTGTGCCGTGCGCAGCAGGGCGTCCTTGAGCAAGGCCTGGCCCAGTCCTTTGCGCTGATGTTCCTTGTCCACCGCGAGCCGGGCCAGGATCATGACCGGCACTGGGTGGCGCGCCAGCCCCTTCATCACTCTCGACGGCGCGGCTTCCGGATCGACGCTACCAACGGCCAGGCTGTAGAAGCCGACCACCACGTCACCCTGGCAGCAGACATAGGTCTGCGCGCTGTTGGCCTTCTGGTTGACGAGCGCGTAGCGCTGCAGGAACTGGTTCAGCGCGACCTGGCCGCAGTCGAACGCATCGACCTGATCCGTTGCCGCGAGCTTGCGAACGGGTGAGTAGTCAGCGCTCAACCCAGCGCCCCGGGCTCACGCAGCAACTTCTTCAGGCGCGGCTTGCTTTGCACCGGGCGGTCCAGCGCTTCCTGGAACGCCTGCCACTGTGTGTCGTCCAGTACGAACTGACGACGATCTGCCAGCGTCTGCGCGGCCGCCGTCACGCCCGCGTCGAGCAGGAACTCGCTGACGTTCTTGTGGCAGGCGCGTGCGGCTTCCTGCAGCAGTTGCTTGACTGGCGTACTGGCGCGAACGTCAATGCGTTCGGTCTTGGAAAGATTCGGGGTGCTCATGGTGCCCCTCCGGACTGATCTTGGATGCCCTTATTGTAGGCGTCCGGACATTGTCCTGACAAGGAGTTTCTTGTCTTGGCCACCATCCAAGCACGTACTTCCGCGTTGCCATATGTCG
Source organism: Acinetobacter sp. P1(2025) (assembly GCF_051390655.1). Taxonomy (NCBI): domain Bacteria; kingdom Pseudomonadati; phylum Pseudomonadota; class Gammaproteobacteria; order Moraxellales; family Moraxellaceae; genus Acinetobacter; species Acinetobacter sp. P1(2025). The sequence goes on along the minus strand of NZ_JBPKBJ010000033.1, from coordinate 14,022 downwards.
GTAGTCCCCGATAACTACCGACGAAACGCAACCGCAGCGTTTCCTTCGCCACCCGATGCTGCACAAATTCGCCAGGAGCGAATTTGGACGACGAAGTCGGCCCCGCAGGGGCGAACCCCATGGATGGGGTGAGCAATCCAATCGCTTGATTCGTCCGCGCGTAACTCTTTGATCTGTTAGGGGGCCGTGTTGGGGTCTCTGCGGACTTCGGGCCAGTTTCAGGGAGCGAGGTCGGAGCGAGGAATGGCCAGGAGAGAGTGGCCTGACGACGCTGGCGCCCGACATCGTGGCGGCCATCCTGGACGACGCACTGCCGAACCACATCACGTTGTTCGATCTGGCGGTGGACCCGCCGGCGCTGTGGGATGAGCAGCGGGCTGGGATCGGGACGAAATACTCTGCCTGTTGGGAATAAACGCGGCTCGACGCAGCGCCTTGCGGTCGTCTCGGGCGACCCCAGCGTAATCAATCATTCGGTAGGGGCAGTGTGCAATCCGGGGTTTGTTCGCGTAAACCTGTCAGAAGCTCATCCAGTAGTGTGGCGAGCGCCGTGGCCTTTTCGAGCGGAAAATGCGTGGTGGCGGCGAGTTCGGCGGGAATGCAGGCGCAATGCGAGCGCAGCGCATCGCCGGCCTTGGTCAGATAAATCTCGACGATGCGTTCATCATCTTGGCGGCGCTGACGTTGCACCAGTCCTTGCAGCTCGAGCCGCTTGAGCAGCGGGGTCAGCGTGTTGGTATTGAGCAGGGCGCGCGCGCCGATGCGAGACACTGGGCAGGGCGCGTCTTCCCACAGGATCATCAGCACGATGTACTGCGGGTAGGTCAGCCCCAGCGGCTCCAGCAGAGGCTGATAGAGCCGCGTGATCAGGCGCGAGGCGGCGTACAGGCGAAAGCACAACTGAAGATCGAGGCGCAGGTGATCCTCGGGGTTGGCATCGCCCGGAGGCGCTGATAATGACCGTCTGCTCATCTCAGGCCGCCCCGAGAGCCTTGGCAAGGAGCTGATCGATCTTGTCGGGACGCGTGGTGGGGGCGAAGCGGCGCAGCGGCTGACCGTCCCGGCCGATCAGGAACTTGGTGAAATTCCACTTGATCTGGCGACCGACGAGGCCAGGGAGTTGCATGCTCAGCCACTTGAACAGCGGATGCGCATTGGGCCCTTTGACATCGACCTTTTCAAACATCGGGAAGCTCACGCCGTAATTGACAAGGCAACTGCCTTCAATGGTATCGGCGTCGCCGGGCTCCTGATTGCCGAACTGGTTGCAGGGAAAACCCAGCACCACGAAACCCTGGCCGGCATATTTTCGATACAGGGACTCCAGCCCCGCGTACTGGGGCGTAAAACCGCATTTGCTGGCGGTGTTGACGACCAGCACCACCTGTCCGGCGTAGCGGGAAAGCTCGACCGGCTCGCCGCGCAGGGAACGGGCCTGGAAATGATGAAATTCGCTCATGGGACTCTCCTGGGAAGGCTCAGCGCAGTTCCAGCGCGACGTCGACGTTGCCGCGTATGGCATTGGAATAAGGACAGACGGCATGCGCCTGCTCCACCAGCGCCTGTGCCTGTTCCCGCGGCAGGCCGGGCAGGGTCACCACCAGTTTGACCGCCAGCGCGAAACCGCCCTGGTCATTGGGCCCGATGCCCACCGTGGCGTCGACGCGGGTTCCCTCCAGGGTGATCTTCTGCTGCCGGGCGACATGGATCAGCGCGTTCTCGAAGCAGGCGGCATAGCCGCCGGCGAACAGCTGCTCGGGGTTGGTGCCCGCGCCGCCACTGCCTCCCAGACTTTTGGGCAGGCTCAATTGCAGATCCAGCGCGCCATCGTCGGTGGTCACGTGGCCGCTGCGGCCGCCGATGGCCGAGGCATGGGCTTCATAGAGGATGTTCATTGAGGGTGCTCCTGATGAGGGTGTCTTGCTAAATAATATCGCGCGCGATACAATCGCACAAGACACCTGCGCTTCATTCTGATCCGCGATTGAGTCGCTGTGTGGCGGTTTGGATTGGCAACGGGTCTGAACGCGAGTCTTTTGATAGAAAAGGAGAACGGTCATGCAATATCGTCAATTGGGTCAATCCGGACTGTTGGTATCCGAGTTGTGCTTCGGCACGATGCCGTTTGGCGCCAAGGGCTATTGGGAAGTGGTCGGCGGCCTGGATCAGGCGGCGGCGCAGCGCCTGGTGGATATCGCCATCGACGGCGGCATCAATTTTTTTGACACGGCCGATGTCTATTCCCACGGTCAGTCGGAGGAGATTCTCGGCAAAACCTTGCAGGGCAAGCGTGATCAGGTGGTGCTGGCCACCAAGGTGCGTGGTCGCATGAGTGCCAACATCAACGACGTGGGTCTGAGCCGACACCACATCATTCAAAGCTGCGAGAACAGTCTGAAGCGTCTGGGCACCGACTACATCGATCTCTACATTGTCCACAGCTTCGATTTCATGACGCCGCTGGAGGAAACCCTCTCGGCGCTCGATGACCTGGTGCGTCAGGGCAAGGTGCGCTATCTGGGCTGTTCCAACTACTTCGCCTGGCAGCTCATGAAGGCGCTGTCGATCTCCGAGCGCAAGCACCTGGAGAAGTTCGTCTCGCTGCAGGCCTACTACTCGCTCGTCGCTCGTGACGTGGAATACGAACTGGTGCCGCTGTGCGAGGACCAGGGCCTGGGTCTGACACCCTGGTCGCCGTTGGCAGGAGGCTTCCTGACCGGCAAGTACCCTCGGGGGAACCAGAAAGCGCAGGAAGGCCGCCGCAGCCGTGAAGAACAAAACTTCCTCCAGCTCGACGAGGATCGCGCTTACGCCATTCTTGACGAAGTGCAGCGGATCGCCAGTGAGCGCGGCGTAAGCCCTGCCCAAGTGTCTCTCAACTACCTGTTGCGCAAGCCGACGGTGAGTTCGGTGCTGATTGGTGCAACCAAGCCAGAACAGCTCGAGGACAACCTCAATACCGTGGCCTGGTCACTGACGCCGGAGGAAGTGGCCCGGCTCGACGCGGTCAGCGAGCCGCCGCGCATGTATCCGAAGTGGATGCTGGATTTCACGCGTCTCGATCGGGACGATCCTCAAATGATGCTTTGATCGTGATGTCGACGAGGGCTCGAAGCCGAGCCTCGTACGAATACAATGGACTACCCCTCCAGGTAGTCCATGATTTCTGCCGCCCTCCCGTCGGTAGTTATCAATATGTACCGACGAAACGCAACCGCAGCGTTTCCTTCGCCACCCGATGCTGCAATCCAACCGCTTGATTCGTCCGCGCGTAACTCTTTGATCTGTATGGCGCTGACTTATGGCCTTTGCGGACTTCGGGCCAGTTTCGGAGAGCGGGGTCGGAGCGAGGAATGGCCAGGAGAGAGTGGAATATGGCTCGGAACGGCCAATTCTGGCGGTTGGCGAAGTCCGCAGGCTTCCGCAGAAACCCCCAACAACACGCAGGAACCGGCGCGATCAGGCAAGAAAAAACCCCAACCGAGAACGGTTGGGGTTTCGTTATTGGTGGGGTGGCGGCAATTGAACTAGAGTTATAAGAATATGTTATTTAAAGATTAAATTTTATATAAAAATTACAGTGTACAGGATGGTGTACAGATTAATTGCGGCTAGGCTTATTTATCGAGTTTGGTAGAGAGAATGGGAGTCAACCTATCTGACTAGTTTTACAGCCAAGTTGACTGGTTTGGGGGAGAGGTTCACTGGTTTTGATTGTATTTGAGCAAAATCAAACAAGTCTTTTGGATAAAACTGATGTTCACGATATAAAGTATCATCTATACCGAATATTGGTATCATTCCAAAAACGGTAATATTCCCAATTTTGGGATTTTGAACGATCCCGTTTTTGGGATTTTGAACGATCCCGTTTTTGGGATGCAGAACCTATCAATGAATCTACCATTGAATCAATCATCTCTCTTTTAAGAGAGCACCGTCTTAATTCAAGGTCAAATCTTCTTCCATATTCAAAAAATAAACTTCAAAAGCAACTTGATATATGCACCAATTTTGCACTGGCTTGAGCTGTAAATGATTTAAATTAAAAAATGATAATGGGTACATCAATAATTTTTGTGAGCTTGTAGGGCAAATTAGAGCGTTATATGAGTGTCTATCTTTAGCACTATTTAATTAGATTATGTTCGCGGTAGTGATCCAGAATAAGACGACTGTTTCAACGCAATTTTATGTGGTGGAGTAAAAGACTAAAAATATAGTGTTTTACGGTCTCCCTCGCGCGCGCGCGCGTTTTGTTGAAATATACCCATTTTTTTATAGCATATTTTAACTCTTAATGGATTCAGCACCATAAGATGAAATTTTATGTTTAATGAACTTTATTGTTTTTCTGTCCCAGAAAATTTGTTTATTAATAAAAAGGTTAGAAAATATTCAGCCCCGAACTATATTTCAATGTTGAATGAGCTCAAAGAGGAACATTACTTGACGGGGGAAAAGATTGCATTCGTACTTGATATACAAGGGGGGAGTACTGTTTCAGCATGGGCTGATGGTTCAATACCAGAGTATGTTCACGGGGACTTATTTATTGATTTATGGAAGACTATGACCAATAAGTCTGATGATCAAATTCCACGTACTGTTCGCTTTAATTGAGAATAAGAGATGACTTCTAAATTTAAATTACGTGAACCAATTACAGGTTTAGCCATGGAGCGAGCGCAAGAGTTATGTAGTCTTGTTATACAAGGTATAAATCAGTTTCAAACTGATATTTACTATCATGATTCTAATCAGCTTTTTGATCACTGTCTCGTTGATAAGCTAAAGTTGATAGCAAAAAACTTAGATGAATTAATTTATATATTATTAGGGTTGGTTAAACCCAATAGTATTCATTATGCAGGCATGAAAAAATCAGTTAGCTTAATTAATACAACACCAAATGTCTTTATCATTACGGCGCACTACTTGAACCCAGACAATAAATATAAGCGGTTACTTAACAAGTACTACTTCGATCAAGAACTTGAAGGAATAAAAGCTAAGTTAAGTTTAGTAATAGTTAACTTAGAAAAAATGAGTATCCAAAAATCTTTAAAGAGAAATTAAAAAGATAAGCTTTAATTTACTCATTTTTTTGAATTTCCTTATTCTTTAAATTAGCCTTATTGAATAAAACAGGCTGAAAAGTAAATAATGCGTATTCCAGTATCTAAAGGGCGTGTTGATGCTCAAGCCCAAATGCAGACTTTTACACCAAATACGGGCTTAGCTGAAATTGGTCGTTCTATTGGAGGGGCACTAGAGGCTCGTAGTGAAAAACTTAGAGAAGAACAGGATAAAACAGAAAAAGCTGATTTTGCATTACAGTCATCCAAGATTGGTGCTGATATTAGCGTTGTAGATAATGATTTACTGCTAAAAATGCAGAGTGGGGAATTAACCTACGATAATGCCGTAAAGCAAAGACAGGAAAGCCTTGAGTCAATCAAGACGCAGTATAAAAATGTGGTGCCTAAGCAGTTTGAGCAAAACTTTAATAATTACTTTGAACAGCATTCTTATCAGAGTGCATCGAAGTATCTGCCTATTGCACAAAAATCAGAACAACAACAGGCAATTGTCCAGCTCAAAGGCATGCGAGAAAACTATCTTAAAAATCCTAATGCTTCTGAAAAAGAGGTGTGGAATGGATTGTCTTTGTATGCACAGTCCAAAGGTTTACCGTTGGCTCATGTTCAGGACACTTTTAATGAGTACAAAAATAATCGTTCTAGCAATGATGTTGCTGCATTCTATTTAGGAAATAAGTCTGACAATGAAAAGCTAACTGAACTCTCAACTCCTGAAGCTGTTATTGCAAAACATCCTGATTTAACTCAAGAACAGGCTGTTTACTGGAGTGGTCGAACATTAACCCAGATTGACCAGAATAACCGTGCGGCTGCATTGCAGCAAAAACAGTTGGATGATGATGCCAAAGATGCTGTTAATGAGATGAAAGCAGACATCGAAACAGGCTTAATCCCAAGTGAAGACGTCATCAAATCTCGTTTGGCACGTGTTAAGGGTACGGAAAAAGAGTCTGAGTTTGTCCAATACAGTGGAGCTTTGGTTGAAGTCCAGCAGTTCATGAGATTAGGGCCAGATGAACGTGAAGCCTATCTGAGCAAGAGACGGGTAGAAGCTCAAAATACGGCGCAGGACAATCCAAAAGATGTCAGTTGGAAATTGAATCTTCTGTCGAAGACTCATGAGAACATGCTCAATTATGAGAAAAATAACTCCACTTTGGCCTACTCGATTAAGACAGGTCAGGATCTAACGGTAGTACCTACCAATGCAATTTTAAGTGGTAACCCTGAAGCCATTGCAGCTTTGTCTAAGAATATTAAATCTATTCACGCAAATAACGTATTGAATGGCACAGTAGGATCCTTAAATCCATTCTCGACACAGCAACAATCTGAATTAAAGCAGTTCTGGGAAAAAGCCAAACCAGGTGACAAATTAAGTTTGCTTACCAGTCTTTATAAATCCAGCGCAGGCAATGCCAATGCATCCAGAGACATGATTAATAGTATTGCTGGTGAAAGTGGAGCATACCGTTTATCTGCCTCTCTAAATAATCGTGGTCTACAAGATATCGCTGGACAAATTATTACGGGCCAAGAGTTGTTAGAAAAAGGGTTGGTAAAAGTAGATGAGGCTGGTCTCAGAAACCGTGCTGAAACTTATCTGAAAGGAGTGACATCCCCAGGTAAGCCTGATTTCCAGATTTACCTAGATGCGGTCAAAGCGAATTACGCATACCTAATTCAGAAGTCGGATAAGGTCGCTGACTCTAAAGGAAACCTACTTAATAAAACCGTCGATGAGGATTTATTTGGTAGAGCGATCTTAAATGTGACTGGAGGTAAATTCACATCGGGTGGCATATTTGGAAGCAAATCAGTTGTTTTGAGGCCACATACGGTGAGTGAGAAATCATTCCAAGAGCAGCTGGAGAACTTCAACTCTCGTAATGCTCGTTATTATGGTGGATCTGACAAAGACTTCTTTTTGGATCTGCCTTTAGAGCAAGACCCTAAGAATCCATACGTCTATTACTTCAAGAATGGCACCAAATACATCATGGATGCCACTGACAAAAAAAGACAAAAACGTTTAACTTTTACGGTTCGATGAGGTAGAGATGGATTTTTTAGCAGATGACGAATTAACGTTAAATCAGGATGATCCTCGCTTCAAACCTAAGAGTGAGCGTGGTGGATTTAGTGATGGAGCTTTAGGTATTGTTTCTGGTGTTGCCATGGGTACTGTTGAGGCAGCTACTGCACCAGATGCCTTGATACGTGGTGATAAGAAAGCAGCGGCACTAAGAGCGCAAAACCTTGAGATCTTTAAACCTGATGACTTAGGGGGAGTAGGTGAGTTTACCTATGGCCTGACTAAAGACTTCACTCGTATTGGTTGGAACGCCGTCACAACATTAGGTACAGGCGGTGTACCCGGTTTAGCATTAAATTCTGGGCTATTTGGATACCAGACCTTTGAAGCAGAGAAATCAGATTTATTGAATAAAGGAGCAGATGTAAAAACTGCTCGCACTGGTGGCGCCATTAAAGGGCTTGCAGATGCAGCAAGTTTTGCGATTCCTACCAACGGCGTTGCTAAATCAGTGGTCGCTGATGCTGTGGCCACTACTGCGCTGGCTACTGGGGCAGGGGTCGCTGGTGATTATTTAGAAGGTTCGTTTCTTAAAACCAATGAAAATAAAAAGGTCGCTCAATACGGTGAGGCATTAAAGGAAAATGCTTTAAGTCCATCCACATTAGCAGCAAACGGCGGGATGGCCTTATTACTCAACTTGTGGGCGAACAAAGGGCGTTTACGACCAGAGCAGATTAAAGACCATAGTAATGTAGATACTATGAATGATGCGGCTCATATTCAGGCCAACATCGAGCATGCAGAGGGTACGAATCCATTTAGCCCAACTAATGCAAAAGAGGCCAATTCACACTTTGATGCATTGGATAGTGCAATGGAGAGTGCATTGAATGATGAGCTGGTCAGCTTAAAAGCACCAGTGACAGGCACACCTAAAGCAGTAGTAACCAGTACGCCAGTGGTACCAATAACAGGTACACCGAAGGCTATTGTAAGACCAAGCGCTATCAATACTGATGAACATAAAGCGCCAGTAATAGCCGATGTCTTGACTAACCCTGTATTTGATAAAAAACCGTGGACAAAAACGATTGTCCAGGAAGCCTCTAAACGGGGTATCAATCCAGTGGATGCCTTAATCATTTCCCATTTGGAAACTGGTGGCACCTTCAGCACTTCAATCCAGCCAAAGGACAGAAACGGTAAGTTACTATCTTCCGCTACCGGCTTATTCCAGACTTTGGATAGCACCTTTGCCCGTATGGGAGGTAAGAACAAGTTTGATGGCAATGATCAAATTAAAGCGGGCCTAAATTACTACGAGCATAATGCCAAAGTTTTCCGCAGTCACTTTAATCGAGATCCTAACGGGATAGAACTGTATTACATGCATTTCTTCGGTGAAGGTGGTGGACCAGTATTTTTAAAGGCGAAAGATAATGAGCTTTTTGTAGATGTGGCCACACGCTGGAGCAAAGGTAATAAGAAACAGACTGCGAGACAGGTTGCGGAAGGCATTACTTCAAGCCATCAATTCAATGGTATGACTGTTGGGCAGGTAAAGGCCAAATACGAAAAGCGCTGGAATGATATAGCCAAGCTTTATGGTGATGTTCGTCCAGATGCTTCAGCAAGATCTACTGAAGTCCGAGGAAGCGAATCAGAGTTCCCACAGTTTGAGTCTGATATAGCCGCACCTCCCGCGTACAAATCCCAATCTGATGCTGAAATTGAGGCAATGCCTTTTGTGTTCAGTGCAGATGAACATGGTGTTAAATCACTTCAGGAAGAGTTTGATGCTCTATCGTCCCCATTGACTAAAGAGGATCTGGAATACTTAAAGGCTACGGCGCATTATCAATATTCTGATGGCGGTACTTACCGGACGCCGTATGTTGAACCTCAGGTTGATTTATCTGGTCCCGGTAATAGCGCCAATCGTACTTTGGATACACTGGAATCCGACCTTTACCAACTTGAGCCAGAACAACAAAGAGTTATTGTTGCAGAGCCTGAGTCAAATATTTCAGATCTCAGTACCAGAACATCTGATCCGAATATTCCGCAAAACTCTATCGCTGAAGGTATAGATAATTGGACTCCTACCAGGTCTCAAAATTACCTCAAACGAGAACGCTCAGTTGATGGTGGGGGCATCATTCAAGAGCTACACAATAAGACCTCTAATACGACATTCCAGCGTCAGGTAAATCAGGATGGCACCATTAGCCCGGTAAAAGCCACACGTAATGGAGATGAGCTGTTTGCCCATCCTGCGAATGGTAAAGCAGATAGCCCTGAATTAACTGCAGTACAGCATAAAGCTGCTCAGGCATTAGAGCGAGAGTTCTGGAAGCCAGGTAAGGTCAAGGTCGATGGTGCACCAGACTTAACCAAATCCAGTAAAGGGGAATACGGCGCATTCACTGATACGCCAGACGGCAGGGAAGCGGTTTCAATTCTGGAAGCAGATCCCGACATGGAAGTAACTTTTACTCGTCTGGATGAAAATGGGGATGAAGAAATTGTGACGATGTCATCCCGTGATTTACTGGACTATGTAAAAGAGCAAGAAGAAATCGCAAAAGACGAAATTCAGGCAGTGAAAGCATTGGCAAGCTGCGCATTAAGATTTGGGAGTGAAGCAGCATGAGAGCTGAATGTAGAGAACAAGTTGCAAAGGCACTAGGTAAAAGAAGATTAAGTGCAGCTGATAGTAATCGTATTTCATCACTGTATATTCGAGCACAAAATACGTTGGCTAGAACTGATGCAGATTGGATGTTCAAAAGTCCTGCTGAGCGTGCGGAAGCCATTGCTCAGAAAACAGCTACAGATCTCGCCGTACAGATTGCCAAGAATAATCAAAATATTGCCAGAGATGCTGTCATTAAGGCGCAGGTGCAGAATGAAATTTATAACCATCCTAAATTAAATCCAGTCCAGGCTTTAATGCGGAAAATCGCATACTTCTCTGACCAGAGTGGTATCCAGTCGATAGAGAAGCAATCTCAAGCCTTACATAGCCGTTGGATGTCCTTGGTAGCCGATGTGTTTACCAAGACACAAGAACGCTTTGGCATGTCAGTAAACAAGGCTATGACTGATGACATAATCCGGGTCATGTTTGGTGGTAAGTCTGATAACCCAGAAATTACAGCAATGGCCAAAGAGGTTAGTGCTGCTTTGGAGGAGATGCGTTTAGCCTTCAACCGTGCTGGTGGGAACATCAAGAAACTGGATAACTTTGGCTTCATGACCTCACATGATCAGAAAAAGGTAGCTTTGACTGATCAATCAGAGTGGGTTAATGATGCTTTGGCTGGACTGGATCGAAATCAATATGTCAAAGAAACTGGAGAGCTGATGGATGAGCTGGAGCTTAAATCCATGCTCGAGGAGGTCTATAAAACTATTTCAACCAACGGCGCCAATAAGGATTTGCAAGTACTCACTAAGCAGATGAAAGCACCAGCATCACCTGTAGGTGGTCGCTCTAAGATGGCAAATCGTCACCAAGAGTCCAGGGCTTTGCATTTCAAGGATGGTGAAGCATGGCTGGCGTATCAGAAGAAATATGGAACTTATGATGAAGCAGGGTTTCATGAGATTCTGAAAAACCATACTCACCGCATGAGTACGGAAGTGGCAATGATGCAGAACCTTGGATCCAATCCTCGTCATACGTTTGAATCTCTATTGGATGAAGCCAAGATCAAACTGAAAGCAGATCCACAGAATGGATTGAAACATGGCGAAATTGATAAGCAGGCTCATCGAGCCATGTCGATGTACAACACTTTGGATGCCAATACCCGGGCGATTGATTCAACACTGGGAAATGTTATGGGTGGTCTGCGTGCCCTAATGGTTTCATCTAAATTAGGTGGCACCACATTAACGACCTTTGGTGATCATGCCAGTATGAAGAAAGTGGCTAATATGCTGGGCCTGTCTTATACCAAATCCATCCTCCCTGAATACATGAAGCAACTGAAACAGGGTGCTACACGTGATGAAGCCCTACGTTTTGGGCTTGGTATAACTGAGATGGTAGGCGGTATGTCTCGCTTTGGAGATGCTGATGTGGTGAGTAGTGCCACTAAATCAGGCCGCTTTAATGCGCGTATGCAGGCCTTTGCTGCAATGACTATGAAAGTGTCAGGATTAAACGCCGTGACAGCCAGTGCTAAACGAGCGCTTAATCTGGTGCATATGAATAAGCTTGCTGAAATGACCCGTAAAACGGATTGGAAGGATCTTGGTGCGGATGATCTTAAGATCCTGCAGGGGAACGGTATTACCGAACGTGACTGGCAGTTGTGGCAGCAACTGGAGCCAAGTAAACGTGAAGATGGGACGGCGGTACTTTCGCAGAATGACTTCTTTAATGCACCAGATGATGTGATGAAGCAGTTCTTGCCACTGGACAAGCAGGACAATGCTAATGCACTGGCTGACTTCCGGTATAAAGCTGCTATGAAATACCAGACTCATATCTTTAATGAGGAGTCAGTCGCTATTATCGAAGCAGGTGTACGTGAACGTAGCATCATTAACTTAGGTGAAGCCGGAACTATCCAAGGGGAATTGGGCCGAACCCTATTCCAGTTCAAAGGCTTCCCATTGGCTTATATGTTCCGTATTGGTCATCGTGCCTTTGCTCAGGGAGATATTAAGAGTCGGGTGACGTTCCTAGCTTCGCTACTGGCTTATCAAACTTTAGCAGGTGCATTGATCGTTCAGACCCAGAACTTGGCCAATGGTAAGAATCCAGAGCCTGTATTTACGATTGATTTCTTTGGTAAGTCACTTCTTAAAGGTGGCGGGCTTTCCTTCCTGGGGGACATCATGTCTGCACTTTCAGATCCAACCGGTCGAAGTGCATCAGACTTTATCAGTGGCCCATTATTAGGCCAAAGCATGAAGTTGGGTATGCTGCTAACCGGTATGGGTAACAACATCATTGAGGGGAAAGAATCTACCCGGATGATGGAAGTGGCCAATACCCTGAAGAGTAATATTCCATTGCAGAATCTTTGGTACAGTAAACTGGTCGTAGATCGAATGCTGTATTCCAAAATGCAGAATATGATTGATCCTGATTATCTACCAAGAACACAGCAGCGCCTGGAGAACTTAGGTAATAGTTACTGGTGGGATTTATCAGAAGAATAAAATTAGGAGCTTCGGCTCCTTTTTTGTTGTATGTTATTTGCGGAAAAGATAAAAAGAGACGCTTTGGTGAAAAGAAAAATAGCCCTAATAGGTATCAGTCTTGCTGGTCTGATCAGTTCGTTTAGCCATGCTGATGATGTGTATGCTACATATGAAGTGCTGACATCTAAAGAGTTGGCCAATAAATCAATTCTAGCAATGGAAAGTTTTAGCTGCTCAATATGGGCAGATTTAATGGGGGATAAAGAGGCCAGCGATACTTTTCTTATGAATGGATACGATCATGGGAAGATATATGTAGAAGGCCTTTTAAATAAGAAAATTCAATATGATGATAAACGAAGATATATTCCAGGCATTATGTACCCCGAGTTGAAGTTTACGCCTAATGTGGATTTCATGTTGGGGGCTATCTTTCAAAAAGTCAGTGACAATACTAAAGCAATTACATATGACTTTGATGCCAAAGGCTCTGATAAATATTTTTCGAAGTCTAAAGAATCGTACGCTAAGAACGGATGTGCCAAAATTTTATTAGAAATGAAATAGAAAAAACTTTTTGGAAATTGAATATGATTTTAGACCGCGGATTCCAGCTCGAAATAATGAAAAAGATGGCTGAGGTGTACCCAGCCGCATATAACTTTTGGACTGATATTGATTATCGAGATAAAGAAAATCAGCATAAGCTTTATTCAAATCTCTACTACTTACAATCTCATGGATTATTAGAACCAAAGAGTATTCACTACACTACTAGCCTAGACGGTATAGGAAGCTGGACCTTGGGAAATACTAGGCTAAATCACAAAGGAATGGATTTCTTGGCTGATGACGGTGGACTATCTGCAATCTTAGGTACCGTGACTATCAAGTTTGAAACTGAGCAACTAAAGGCTATTTTGGCTGCAAAAATCATGAGTTCTGATCTTAGTCCTGAACGCAAAACTACAATGATTGATTCAATCAAAGAGCTACCTGCAGAAGGTCTAAAGCATTTAACAACAAAAATTGTAGATGTTGGATGGGATAACTTAGATTCACTTATGACCTTAATTCAGAGCAGTCTTCCATTATGAAAAAAATATTAATCTGTTCACTATTAACTTTTATTAGTTCAGTAGTTTTAGCAACTCCAATCACCCTTCAGCATTCTAAGACCAGCTATGTGAATTCAGGGATTTGTTCCGCTGTAGTAGATGTGACGATTCATGATTTTCTTGGTACCAATGACAAGCTGTATTTGGATCTTGTGGCAAAGGATAAAGCTGGCAGAGTACAGGGGACTTCAGAGAATGTAATTACCGGCGGTAATGTACAAAATTTTTCTGGGCAATCTTTTGGCAGAGTCTTTATAGAGTCAGAAACTATATGTGGTGCTGGCAGTACTTGGACAGTTCAGGTTAAGCGCGCCGTATTGATTGTAGATGGCAAAGGAGAAGATTTGCTGAAAGCAAAAAAGGTACATATTGATGACTTTCAACCAATGAAATTTAAAGTTCAATAATGAATGATTTGAGTATAAAAAATATACTTTCCTACCGTTACTCTTAAAAAAACGCATATTTTAGGCTGTTACTCTTGTAGTTGGCTTTGTTGCATAAATAAATTTCATCCCCATACATGTTAGATGAATACAGAATCAAAAAGCCGATACAAAACAACGAACTGGTCTGAGTACAATCAGGCTTTACGTCAACG
>NZ_JBPKBJ010000032.1:0-41335 GCF_051390655.1 Acinetobacter sp. P1(2025) | reverse complement strand
CTACGTTGACATCGTAGAGGTCAGCAGTTCGAGTCTGCTTATACCTACCAATATTCTAAACGTTATGTTATAAGGGTTTTAAGCGAAAACAGTAGCTTAAAGCCCTTTTTTGTTGTCTTAAATAAAGTCTACCATTAACAGCACTATCTTTATAATCGCTACTTTTTGCCGATAATGCAGTTTAATTTAGACCAAGATTAGACCAAGATTTTTGAGTTTAGACCAATGAAATTACCTAAGCCGATCAAGCGCGGTGAAAGCTATCGAATAAAAATTATGATTGCGGGGAAAACATATTCTGCAACCAGAGATACCGTAAAAGAATGTGAGCAGTGGGCGGCACAAAAATTACTTGAATCAAAGGCAAATCAGCTGGCTGAAGATCAGGGCATAAAACAACACTACCCATTCAAAACACTTTTTCATAAATACTATGATGAGCAGGGCCGGAAGCTTCGCGGATCCAAATACGTCAAAGAACAGTTAGGTCCGTTTGATGAGAAATTTGGTGCGCTTGCAGAAATGTCCATCCATGACATTACACCGAAGCATTTAACAGCCTGGCGTAATAAGCGATTAAAAGAAGTTGGTGCAAATACAGTGCTGCGTGAAATTGCGCTGTACTCATCAGTTTTTAGCTATGCAGTCAAAGAGCTATTTCTATTGGATAACAATCCATGGATGGGGATTAAGAAGCCTGCCAAGCCTAAGGCACGTAATCGCCGTATCCGGGATGATGAGATTGATTTAATTATTGAAGGGTTAGGGTATAGGCATGGCCAGGTGCCCACACTTCCCGAACATTATGTTGCCTGGGCATTTTTATTTGCATTGGAAACAGCGATGCGCCGTGGTGAAATCCTTGGCATTAAAATGTCTGAAATTTATGATCGGCATGTGCATTTACCAAAAACCAAAAACGGTGATGCTCGTAATGTGCCATTGACGAAAAAGGCTTTAGCTTTACTGGATCTGATCGATCATGAAGGTGATAAGTTGATTCCACAGTCTGAGAATGCCTTTCGGTTAATGTGGGAGCGTAGAAAGGAGAGGGTAGGGTTGGCAGATATTCATTTCCATGACACACGCCATGAAGCCATTACTCGCTTTGTGAATAACCAGAAATTACCGGTAGAAGTTCTGGCCAAGGTGACAGGTCATAAAAATATTAAAGTCCTGGTGAATACTTACTACAACCCGGATGTTGAAGATATTGCAGATATGATGGATGCGTAATAAAAAATAAGCTCAAGTGTGGAACTTTTATGTTTCACGCTATTGTTTAATTATAGCAAATGCTATAATTTGGCTATGGGCAAGGTTGATCTTGTCTTTTGCTGTACCCGAAATAAGGAATTTAAAATGCATACCGCCACTGATTTTCGACAATGTTAATCCTTAGTTTTTTCCTGCTAAGTTCTGTTGAGTTAAGTATTTTATGTGAGGTGTGATATGGATAATAAAAAATATATAGCGATGGATATTGCTAACTATATTATTTGGTATGTTAACAAAGATCAGGAATCCCCATTAGGAGGATTAACTCCTCTAAAACTTCAAAAAATTTTATACTATGTTGCTGCTAATTATTTAAAAAAGCACGAAGTATTGTTGTTTGATGAGCCATTTCAAAAATGGCAATATGGACCAGTGGTTAAAGAAGTGTATAGAGAGTTCAAATCGGCAAATATTTATCATATAAGTAAACCTAAGTCTCTTATTGAAGAGTCATCAGATGCTCCGTTTGGTATACATAAACGAGATTTTAAAGAGGGGTTATTTTTATCTGATAAAAAATTTGTTGAAATTGCAGACCCTATAATTGAAAAATTAATTTCTAGAAAGGCTTTTGATCTAGTTGAAATGACTCATGAGGAAAATGCCTGGAGTAGATATGAGCCTGAAATTAATTCAGGAACTCAAAACCTAACTTATTCAATGTCTGAGCTAAAACAAGCGAAGGATATTTGAATAAATGAACTTTGAACAAGCTAAGATTATACTAATAGATTTGCACTTGGATTCTGCCTCATTCCATAAGAATGATATCGTTGATAAAGCTGCATATCTATTTAGTTTATTTGAAGCAGACTTTGTTCAAAAAACAAATCGTGAAACATTTTATAATCTACCTTATAAAGAAATATCAGTAAGAATATTTGAAAGTAATATTAATGAAATTCAGTCTAATACCTTAGATAGCTTCGCTAACACGGTTAAAGAGGTATTAGTTGATAAATACAAGAACAGTAGTAATGATTTCGAACATCTTCTTAAATGCTACGAAAAATTCACACATCATATTGAATTAGCATTTATACAAAAGCAATTTATTCAAAAAGCTTCAAAAGATGCTTTAGATATTGCTAAAAAAGCCGAAGATTTAGCAAATGAAGCAGATGCACAAGCCAAATCAACGATTGCAAACTATATTTCTATTCTAGGTATCTTTGCTTCGATCATTTTTACTTTATTTGGTGGTGTAAACTTAATAGGGTCTACAGTAAAACTCTTAGAAGTTAACTCCAGGTGGCCATACTTAACCTTTATCATTGCTCTCCTAATGATTTGTCTGCTGACACTATTAAATATGATGGTGAAGTGGATTAACTCGATGAGTAATTTAAAAAGGGTTTTAGAGAAGCATAATAAAGAAGACAATGTGACTGCTGTAGAATGCTATTGGTATAAGCCTTGGACATGGGACTTTTATACAAAAGCAGTGTCTTTCTTTCTCTTAATTTTACTTATTAGTATGTGTGGTATGTACAGCGTTAATAAGGAAAGCTTATTTACTATTACGAAGGAAACCACCACTAAAAATCTACCAATGGCTGCAGAAAATAATAAACCAGCCGATAAATCAAAGCTTGAAAGCCAAAACAAAGAAGTTACTGTTGTAGAAAAAATTACTGTATCTAATCATGCAAATGATAAAAATGCAGATAAAGATAAAAGTGAATAAAGTTAAAGCCCCAATAGGGGCTTAGTTATCAATATCAGTTCTTCCTTGCTCGCCCACGTTTGGCCACAGGCTTAGCAGTCAAAATCAAGTTTGCCTGCTCTGGATCATAAAGACATTTACCGCGAGTACCTTTGTTGATCTCAGCACAGCGGTCACGGACGGCATCCACACTAACGCCATAATATTGAGCCAGTTCAGCAGCTGATACCAGTTTTGGGCTTACATCCTTGATCGATACGATCTTTGCACCGCCAACCTCAGAACCTACAAATAATTGAGGTGCTTCACCTTGTACGGTGATTTGAAAAATTCCCATTTAAGACACCTCCTTTAAGCTTTGGACTACTGATTCAGGTAACCCGAAAAAATCATTTAGAGTTTTATTGAATTCACCGCTTTCAATGAATTGGTCCATCAGGTTTACTTGCTGATCGATATCGCCGTCTTCATAAGGCTCAAGTGGTTTTTGAATATCACTCAATTTTATTCTCCCGATTCACTTACCATAGCTTGATAAACTTGAAGAGCAGGGTGTCGGAATAATCTCTCTCCCAGTGGTGCATTTTCATTAAGGCATTCAGAATTGGCTTTAGTGCCTCTTTGGATCATTGCCTCAGTTGGTTCTTTCGGTACTAAAACAAAACCTTCCGGTACCGCTTGGGCTTTGGCATCACGTTTTGCACGTAACCACATAACCCAACCAGTATTTAAAGCTTCGTAAGCAACTTTTCGATCCTCATCATCAGTGTTGTTTACACACTCACTTTTGATTTCATAATCACCCGTATTTTCATTAAAGTTGAAAAACGGGAGAAGGTGAGAGTGAATGAACTCAGCTTCAAATAAAGTTTTTTGTTCACGCCATACAGCTTGTTTTTCTGAAATATCCATCACGCCACCTCATAGAAGCGCTTAGCTTCATCAAAATCAGAAGTAATTAACTCAACACCATCTTTGTAGCAGTGCACGATTTCACCGTACTTGAATGCTTGTTCAGCCTGCTGCATGTTTTTGCACTGGTACATCGGTTCTTTAAACCAGTCTTCTGTATAAAACATTTGTTTCTGGTGTTCTTCGGCTGTACCTTCCCACTCTTGAACCTGAAAATACTCATCAAATGACTCAATCATGAACTCATTACCTTCAGCTTTAGTCATTGCTCTGTAGCGAGCCAAAGCACGTTCAGCAATTTCTTTTGATGCAGCAGGTGATTGCTCATGAGTACTATCATCTTCAGGACAGATTCCTATGCACCACAATTTATTATTTTCCATCAGATCGCCTCCGCCAATTTATTCTTTTCAATGTATGCAGCTAGTTGAGCATTGATGTTTCGATGATCATCGTAGATCGTGAAGTCTTTATAGTTGTTGCCATTGGCATCAGTGATTTGACCAATTTCAAGATTGATTATTTCAACTGCGGTGAATTCCGAACCAGGTACGTCGTAGCTATCAGGATGTTTATCAAATACGAATTTCACTGGTACACGAAAGCCGTCAAGATTGATAACAGCTTCACCAGTAATGTCAGATGTAAGTTTGAGTGTCATAACGCCGTAGTAGCTTGGAGTTACGTTCGCAATTGAAGGTTGGCTTGAGTGAGCTGTTTGGTAATCACAAGATGAAACTGCCCATGCTATTCCAACAACTAAAAGGCTAGCTGCTGTCCATGATGCAAAAACAACTTTGCCGAAATGCAGAGCTGAATTGCTTTGAATTGTGTTTTGTTCCATAATCTACCTCATGTAAGTGAGAAGCCCTGATCGCCGTGCAAAGTAATCAGGGCTTTTTAATGTCTGTGGATTTAATTAAATTTCACGCCACCTTCCTCGATAGCTTTGCGCATACAACAAATAAAACAGCCGCAATCTTCATCACGATTGCCTTCATTTGCTTCTACAGTATGCGTTTCAGCATGAACGGTTGATTCGCCTAATACGTAGTTTTCCATTTCTTTCGCGGCTTTTACATTGCCATTAGCGATGTGGAGAAGTTGAAGGCGTAAGTTTTGGATTTCCATTTTTGGTTTACTCACATTGGGTTGGTGTGTGAATAAATTATGCATATTTGCATTATTTAATGCAATACCAAATTATGCAAATGTGCATTATTTTTTTAATCATGGTTTAATAGACAAAAGAAAACCCCGCGCATGCGAGGTTAGTATGGCTCTACTTTGTTATTACAGGCCATCCTTCGATGTGACCTTGATTCAATAGTAATAAAGGTATGTTACAGAAATGAGAAACCCACCGCAGGGGTGGAAGTAGGTACACAATGAACAAATTTCTAACGTTAATGCTAGTTATTCAATCTGGCATATTTCTATTGATTTACAGGTTTGTTGATTGGGGCACTAGCCTCTCTATTTTCAGTCTTTGGATATGTGGAATATTGTTCGGAATCAGTGTGGGTGAAATACTTCAAAATCATAAAAATAAAAGTGATAAATGCCAATGCTGCCAAGAAGGCTGATCTTCTTTCTGGATTGGTAAAAAGAGAAACAATCCAGTGAAGCAAGGATGATGTCCAGTGTTTTTTATTACTCCAACCAATAAAAATTACAGGATCACTGGGTTTATTTTCATGAAAAATATCTTTCCCATTCCACCACTTTTTTATCTTTTCAATCATTTGTAACCCAATTAGATTTTTCTATATAAACCAACAACCTTACCAACCAATCGGCAGTCTTCACTGAGTTTAATAATCTGCTCTGGCCAATTAGGGTTTAATGGCTGTAAGTACTTGTTATCACCTTCAATAATTAATTTCTTAAAAGTTGCTTCAGTTTCTCCATAGCAAGCAATGATGACTAGATCGCCAGTTTGCAAATCAAAAGTTTGTACCTCTGGATTCACATAAATACGGTCATCTGGAAGAAAGTAAGGTGACATTGACATGCCAGTAACTTTTAAGCCGTAACCACTTTTTCCACAGTCTTTATTTGGTGGAAGCCATTCATCAATTTCAGTGTCTTTTAAAACGGTCTCAATTGAAGAAAGTGAGCCTGCCGCAACCCATGAAATAACAGGAATAGGGCGACCTTCTAATGGGATTTTTTGCGATAGATCAACATTGTTATCAAATCCTGTGGAGCTACCTAATTGACGAAAATCTTTTTCAAATAGGTCGCTTACAGAAACTCCTGCCCACTCAGCAAATGGTTCAAGCGTAGACCTGCGCGGATCTTTTGTAGCCCCGCTTTGAATTCGGAAAAGCGTAGATTGTTTAATCCTTGGATTCTTTTGCTCAAGATCATTTGGATTTGTTCTGTGCTTATCAAGGAAGTAATCGATATTGGATCTTATATAGCTCATAGCAATGTCAACCATCATTTAACCCCTATTTTATGCGGAAAAGCATAATTAAAAAGAAATAACTCACTTATGCATTGACAGTTATGCAAACATGCATAAAATAATGAAAATGAAGTTACAGGTAATTAGTAATGACTCTTAAAGAGAAAATTCAGTTTCTACACGCGCACGGCTACACACAGCAAAAAATTAGTGATGAAACTGGAATCAATCAAAGTTCAGTTTCACGAATTTTAAAAGACACCCAGCAAAGTGTGCAGTACGAAAAAGGCAAGGCTCTCGACTTGGTGATTGAGAAACTTTCTGCACAGCCATTAGCACAATAACCTCATTTTCACGAATTCCAACAAATAGGTAAACGTGAATAAATTCAAGGATTCACATATGAGCGAACTAACGCTAAGCCGTGAAGCAAAAAATGCTTTACACACAATGATTCATAACACAGCAGGCATCGAGCCTAAAGACATTGCTCAGGTGCTCGGGGTTTCTCATAAAACTGTTCTGAATTATGCAAACACGAATATGGATCAGCATTTACCAACAGTGAAAGCCATCGAATCAATGATGACATTTACTCGCAATCCAGCATTAGTGAAAGCATGGGCGCATAAATTGGGATTGATGTGTGTACCGGCAAACCAAGCTGAAGAAAAAGAACATCAGGTGAGTGTTTTAGAGCGTCTTCTTCAAATCAATATCAATAACGGTCATGTGAATCAGCATATTGCAGATGTTATGGCGGATGGTGTTGTAACGCCGTCGGAATTGGCAGACACAGTTCAAATCTTGGAAGAGATGGAAGCAAACCTGCGCGGTTTACGTGTGGCTTTAGAAAAAGAGGCTGGAAAATATTTGTCAGCTTTAAAAAGAGAAAAAGCCTGAGAGTTGAGATCAGGCTTTTTCAGTATTCAATTCAGAGGGTAAATCTTTATGAATATGCCAATTATACCACATACGATTGCTGGTTCAATCAATCACATTGAAATTGCTCAGATTGTTCATACAGAACCTCGCAATGTGAAGCTTTCTATTGAGCGATTAGCCAATAAGGATGTAATTCAACTACCGCCAATGGCGAAAGTTGAAAACAAACAGTCACTTAGCCCTAACCGCTTCTCTGATGCATACGTTTTTAGCGGTGAGCAAGGGAAATTAGACAGCATTACCGTGGTTGCACAGCTTTGCCCTCAATTCACGGCGCTCCTGGTAAAGCGTTGGTATGAGTTGGAAAGCCAAGCTGCAAAGCCTGTCGAACTCAGTCGAATGGAACTAATCCAGTTGGCCTTGGCTGCTGAACAAGAAAACCAAGCGCTTAAGGACCATGTCGCCGTGTTAGCACCTAAAGCGCAGGCTTTAGACACGATTGCTGATACAAGCAATACATATTGCATTCGTGAATGTGCAAAAACGATTGGCATTAAGGAATCAGAGCTTATTCAGTTGCTCATTGATAAGAAATGGGTGTACCGAGATGCATCCAAAAAATTACAGCCAATGGCTCAGTACGCGTTAAATGGTGTGTTTTCAAATCGCACATCACCAGTTATCAAAAATCATCACGACGGCCAAGAGCGCGTGTTTTTGCATATGCGTGTTACTGCTTTTGGTTTAACACGAATCACAGGTCTTGTAGAGAAATCACGCATGAAGGGAGATTTTGTAGCATGAGTCACTATTCAACACTAAAAGGGCTGGGTAGAGCGATTGCATACTTCCCGCAGCTCGGCATTTACCTGGGTAATCCGTTGGCGGGTATATTCCTAAGCCAGCTTGTATATTGGCACGACAAAACCGATTGTGAATTGGGTGTATATAAGACATCTGAAGAATGGCATAAAGAAACTGGTCTTACTTACAGTCACCAAAAAACTGCCCGTAAATTGCTTAAAGATTTGGGTATTTTGAGCGAAACAGAGAAGCGCTTAGAGCATAAGCTGTACTTCAAATTAAACATTGATGCATTCGATGAATGGTTTGAAAAGTGTATTAATTCTGACCAAAACAGCGAAAGTGAAACAGCAAATTCCCGAACTCGAAATCCTACATTCGGGGGTGAAGTAAAACAACATTCTGGGGTGGAGGAATCATTTACCCGCGGTGAAGCTAAAAGCACATCCGTTATACACAATATTACTTCAGAGATTACAACAGAGATTACTTCAAAAGATTTAAGTACTGGTGCAAGCAAGAAACCAAACAAATTTGATTTCAAATCTACGTTGATCGAAAACGGTGTATCTGAAAAAACTGCAACTGAATTTATGCAGGTTCGTAAGGCAAAAGGCGGGGTGAATACCGAACGTGCATTCAAACTTCTTGAAAGCCAAATTGCAAAAGCAAATTTAACGTTTGCTCAAGGCATCGAGTATTGCTTAAACCGTCAAAAACCTTGGGCAGCATTTGAGGCACAGTGGTATTTCAACGATCAAAACCGCACTTCGCAACCACAAGCACCAGCTCAACAACCTTTGGAGCGCCGTCGTTTTGGCAGCCAAGCAAATCAACCAGCGCCAATGCGTGATGTTCAAGGAGAGTGCGCATGAGCAATATCCAATTATTTGAGCAAGCATTTGCGATTGATTTCCCAGTTGAAGTAGCGGACATGGTTCTTCAGCGCATGAGTGATCTTTACGGATCAGCATTCACGAAAAACTTTGAAGTTTATGCGGATGAAGAACTTCGCCAATTGGCATGCACAGTCCTAAATGGCCTAACCCCAGCAGATATCGCACGCGGTTTGACGCGGATGAACTCTGAAGAGTGGTGCCCGAAGAATTTACCGACATTCCGCAGCTGGTGTGAACAGGGCGGTGATTGGTGGACTGCTGATATGGCGTGGGCAAAGGCCATGCAGTTTGAATCAGATCCACAAACGAAGATCACAACGCTGACCAAGCGTGTACTTGATGAGGTTCGCCATGTACTGACAGCAGAAGGGCAAAAATCAGCTCATTTCGCTTTCAAAGATATTTATATGGATTACCTACGCCGTGCTAAGGCGAGTGGCAAGACTCAAGAAATGTGGGTGAAGCCTAAGGCTCCAAAGCAGCTCGATAACCATGATCGAAATCGTAGTTGTGTTCCTTGCCCACCTGAATTATTGGCGACATTGGGGAAGACTTATAATCGTGTTGGGGGTGAAGTGTGAATCAAGCATTTTCAAAGCTCAATAGCGCCGCCGTGCTAGAGCGTGGAATCGATGTTCTTTTAGTTGTTAAAAACACATCAGTAGCAACAGCATCAGAAATACAGCTACAGGTAATGCCGCAGGTGACGAAACGTGCTGTACAGCGCTATTTAAAAAATTTGGTTCAGATGGGGCTTCTGTATGCAAAACACAGTGAAGGCCTAGAAAATCGATATTACCTGAGTGGTAAAGCTAAACAGTTATTTGAGGTGAAGGGATGAATAAAGGCGATCGCGTAAAAGTAGATTTCGTAAGTGAATCAGCAACAATTTATTCAGGCAAACGCTTCACTGGGTACGGTGTATTGGATCGTGTTGAAGATGGTCGTGTATATGGGCGTTTGGATGATGGAACGCCTTTTAGTTGCTTTACTGGTGATGTGGAGGTTATCCAACTAGTAGATCGTACTGAAGAGTTTGAAGCATTTTTTACAGCACAACCATTCTTTAAAAACTTGAGATTTATACACGGCGATAAGCTTTTTGATTTTGACAAAGGCATCGGGTACCGCAATTTAACTGTTCAAGTTGGCTATGTTTGTTTTTGCAAGGGTGATGGGGAGTTTGTATTGAATGACTAAGTATCTCATTGGCATCGACACAGGTGTAAACACAGGCTACGCCGTGGCAGAAGACAAAGGCAATGGCGGTGAATTATTTGAAGTTAGATCCTTAACGATTACTCAAGCCATGAGTCGAACGCTTGAGTTTGTTGTGCACTATGGAAAAGAAAACGTCTGTTTATTTATTGAAGATGCTCGGCAGCGCACCTGGTTCACTGGTGGACGTGAGAAAGCCCAAGGTGTTGGATCAGTAAAGCGTGATGCACAGATTTGGGAAGATTGGTGTAAGGAGCAAGGGTTGAATTACTTAATGATTCATCCAGCAGCCAATGCAACCAAAACAAAGGCCGATTTATTTAAAAAGCGCACCGGCTGGATTGAATGTACGAATGAGCATGCGCGTGATGCAGCAATGTTGGTTTTTAAAAGATTTTGGAAGGTTTAAGGGAAATAGGATGAATGCAGTAGTGAAAACGAAACTAATGGATTGGTCGAAGCGTTCAGCCTATCAGTGGCTTGAACAATATGGACTTTGGGTGAGATCCACTAAATCAGATGTTTCAGCGAATCCGTTGGCCATACTCATTGATAAAAACGACAAACAGCGGATTAGATCAAGCAAAACCTCAATGCCATGTGAAATTAACGATATTGAGGCGGTAGAGGTCAGTCAGCTATTAGCAAAGATGCATAACGACTCTCGTGAATATTTAGCTGAACGCGCATGGTTCTTAATCCTAAAATTTGAGAATGATTGGTCCGATCAAACAATTGCAAATGCGCATAGATGTAGTCGCGCCAAGGTCAGAGCGGAAGTGGAAAAGGGTTTAGCGTATTTGGATGGAAAAATCGAAGTGCTAAGCGATTGACTTGGCAGCCATGTTTGTTTAGATTTGGTGTATGGTGGCAAGTTGTTATGTACTCACCAATAATTTAAAAGCTCATTCAAACATGGGCTTTTTTAATGCCTTGAGAAATGTTCCGTGAAAGCAATATCAAGGCACCCAATGGCGGCTTAACTTTATTCGTAGTGGTTTAAAATTTAATGCCGCCACCCAGATTCTAAAGAGGGGTGAATAGCGTAGCTCAGTTGGTTAGAGCGGCTTTCTAATACGAGATAGCAGTCGTATGTATGAGATCACGGTTAAGACACTCTTCGCGCGGGTTCAACTCCTGCCGTATTCACCCCATCTTTAAAATCAAAGGAGATCCGCATGCTCCAATTTATATTCTGTTTATTCGGCCTGCATGGTGCGACTGAGATCGATTACACAGTTGATGATGAAGAAATCAAAGTGTGTCGGGATTGTTTGAAAGAAGTTGAATAATACAAAATCAAAAATATAAGCCTGCTCATTAATTTGATCGGGCTTTTTTAATGCCCGGAGAAAAGTGAAGCAATGAAAATTAAATTATTAGCAGCCGGTTTGATGTGCGCAACAGCACTCGTTGGTTGTTCGCGTGATGCTCAAGTTGCTTCACGCAACCTATCCCATGCAGCAGACAACTTCCAATTAGATCGACGAATCGTTTTTTATAACGGTGTTACTGGTGACTATGTTCTAACGATTGAAGGAAAGTGTGCCTTTGAAGCTGTTAGTGATCGAAAGGTTGATGTGACCTGCAAGACCAGCGATACGGAATTTAAAAAGCATTCACTAGGCATTTCTGACAATGTGACTTACTTTTCCGAGCAGCTAAATAGCAAAGGTGTCAGTACCTACCAGTACAAAGTTGATTTCAGACCAAGCGTTATCATTCCTGATGTTGATTTGAAGTTACCTAAATAATTCGCCGGACGTATTACGGCAAACAAAGCCCCTCGCATTCTAGATGTTGAGGGGTTTTTCTTTTCTTATTTAATCGCTTATTATCGTTAAATATAAATACTAATTGGGCGCAGCAGTGGACTTAAGACAAAAATTAAACCAAGCGAGAAATGCATATATCGATAAATACAGAAGAGATCCTAATGTTATTTTTATAAGCAATAGCTTTTACGGCGAATTGGATGAGATGGCCGGTGGTTTAAATTTATATGATGCAGCCCCAAGGCATTTATGGGGAGCTAATGTAATTGTGGTTTTAACTCCAGATTACATTAAATTTGCTGAAGACTCCGATGTCAGAAAAGCTGCGCAAAGATTCCATAGTGATGGATCTTGGGATAGCTACAAGGTTCCAAAAACCAGAACAACAATTGGTAGTGTAAATAATGGTGTGCATATGCCATCTGAAATAATTGAGCTCGAGCCAATTGAATTCAGTAAAGAAGAGATAGAAATCTACTTAATGCAAAATTAATTTTACTGATATGAAAACCCCGTCATTTGATGGGGTTTTTTGTTTTTAGGTGGTGCGTATGGATGTTAAAGAAGCCCAAAAGAATCTAAATGAATTGCATGATGAACTGGTGAAGTACCAGAACCTAAGTCGAGCATTCATGAATAGCAAACAGATGATGGTTATTGATGAAGTAATGGCAAACATCCGTACTCGCATGAAGAACATTCAAATCAATTTAAGTCGGAGATAGCGCCGTGGGTACAAGTGATCAAGAGCGACTCGATATGAGCGATCAAAAGAAAGAATGCGTTTGTGTATCGAACGACTTACTCCTCGAGCTAATCGAGCAGAACAACCAACTGATTCAGCAAAACAATCAACTCATTCAGATCAACAATGAACAGAATGCTCAGATCAATGAGCTATTGATTCAATTGGAAGGTGGTGAGGATGAGCAACCTAAGTCGCCTTACTTGGATTGATGGATATGAGTAGACCATGCCGTGAGTTTTGCTGTCCACACCTAACCAAGTCGCCCAAGCAGCAAGGCTATTGTGATGAGCATTCGCATAAGCGCAGTGGCTGGGGTCGACGTGTAGACCGAACAGGATCAACTACTGAGCGTGGCTATGGCCATGCATGGCGTAAGTTGCGTGAAAGCATATTGAAGCGTGATAACTATCTCTGTGTGAAATGCGCCGTTGATGGCCGCGTTGTTGCTGCTACCGATGTCGATCACATCAAGGCTAAGGCTCATGGTGGTACAGATGACCCAGACAACCTGCAGTCGCTGTGTGTGTCATGTCATAGAGAGAAGACAGCAAACGAAGGAAAACAAAATGGATAACCAACATCAAAAAATCAAAGGCTATCGCGATTTATCTCAAGAAGAAATCAACTTGATGAATGAAATCAAAGCGATTGGCCCGCAAGTTCAAGCTGTGATTGAAAAGGTTCAAAAGCACATTGCGACCCAACGATATAACTGTCGATGCGATGCAAATATGCAGGTGCTAGATGTAGAGGAAGATCGTCGCCTTGATGCTGCAACACCAGAGCGCTTCGCTGCTATGGCAAAGACAGACTTTCAAACTGGTTTGATGTACTTAGTTCGCGCCGTTGCCCAGCCTACAAGCTTTTAAATAGGGAGGGGGTGGGTAAAAAGTTCAGGGCTTTTGCCTAAATGACCGCCCTGTTAGTCACATTTTTACGTGAGCGAAATTAAAAATTTAGGGTGTTGACATGGGTGGTGTGAATGCAGTAGCTGGCGCGGGTCGAAAACCAAAAGTAAAAGTCACTGGCGATACTGATTTTGAGAAAGTTTACGACATCGATGTACCTACTTATATGGAAGAGATGAGTTATGCCCCATCCATGTGGCGAACAATTGTTAAGGAATTACTCTCAAGAAAAATTTTAAAAATTACTGATCTGCACAACATCGAAATGTTTTGTATTGCTTACAACAATCTACGGGAAGCCCAGCAGGAAGTGGTTTTGAACGGTGTAACAATTGAAACAGCAATGGGTCGATCAAAGAATCCAGCCATAACTGTAGTAAATGAAGCATCAAAACAAATGGCTCAATTCGGGGCAATGTTAGGGCTTGATCCAGCATCACGCCAACGGCTGACAGGTGGTGGCGGGAAACCTAAGAAAAATTCATTTGCAGAGGTGTTGAATATGTAGAGAGGTTACTGAATGGCGGCTTTCCCGAATGTAGACATTGCAAATAAGTGGGCCAAGCAAGTCGTTACAGGTAAGATTCCTGCATGTAAATGGGTAAAATTAGCCTGTGAAAAGCATTTAAATGACCTAAAAAACCAGAAAAAGAAAGAATTTTTATACAAATTTGACCCTAAATTAGCTGAAAAGAAGATCGCCTTTATTGAGCTGCTACCCCATACCAAGGGTGAGTGGGCAATGAAGCGCATGAAAATATCGCTTGAGCCTTGGCAGAAGTTTGGAATCGCCTGCACGTTCGGGTGGGTTCGTAAAAAAGACGGATACCGCCGATTTCGCGAAAGCTATTGGGAGGTGCCACGTAAAAATGGCAAGTCTGCGATTGCAGCTGGTGTTGCTCTCAACATGTTTGCCAATGATGGTGAGTTTGGCTCAGAGGTTTATGCCGGTGCTACTACTGAGAAGCAAGCCTGGGAGGTATTTAAACCTGCCAGACTCATGGCTATCCGATCCCCAGAGTTTATTGAGGCTGCGGGTATTCTTGTTAATGCCGGTAGTCTGGAAATTCCTGAAGATGGATCTCTGTTTGAACCAATTATTGGTGATCCACCAGATGGCCAGTCACCACATTGCGCTGTGGTTGATGAATACCATGAGCATGCAACGTCAGCACTATATGACACGATGCAGACTGGTATGGGGGCACGCAGACAGCCTTTAATTTTTACAATTACAACGGCCGGATTCAATATTGAAGGCCCATGTTATGACCTGCGCATACGTGTTCAAGAAATGCTGCTCGGTACGGTACCAGATGATGAGCTATTTGGTTTCATCTGGACCATTGATGAGGGTGATGACTGGACGGATCCCAAGGTATTAGCCAAGGCAAACCCCAATTACAACGTTTCTGTTTATGGTGACTACCTTGAGTCGCAACAAAAAAGAGCGATTCAGAGTGCATCAAAGCAAAACACTTTTAAGACAAAGCACTTAAATGTATGGGTGTCTGCAAAATCTGCTTTCTTCAATATGGAGCAGTGGAGTAAATGCAAAGACACCACCTTAGATATTGATGATTTTAGAAATGATCCCTGCATGATCTGCGTGGATTTATCCTCAAAGATTGATATCGCAGCACGCATTAATCTGTTTTATCGAATCATTGAGGGGAAGATTCACTATTACAGCATCGCACCAAGGTTTTATCTGCCGTACGACACTGTTTATAACGGCGAGGAAAAGCAGGTAACAGAGCGCTATCAAAAGTGGCTTAATCAGGACCTATTAACGGTTTGTGATGGATTCGAGAATGATTTAAATGAAATTGCCGACGACATTACAGCTGATGCTGAAAACTTAAAAGTGAAAGAGGTCCCTTATGATGAGTGGGGCGGCTTCCAGATCGCAAAAACAATTGATGATGCCGGGTACACATCTATAAAAATCCCAAAAATTACCAAAACCTTTTCACCTGCTATGAAGGAAGTGGAAGCAGCAATTGCAGCTGGCCGTTTTCATCATGACGGTAATCCAATTTTGTCCTGGATGGTGGGTAATGTGGTTTCTAAAAAGGGTGCAAATGATACCGACTTTCCCCACAAGGAGAAGTCATTTAAGAAAATCGATGGCGCTGTTGCAGCCTTGATGGGCGTAAGTCGAATTCTAACCTTAAACAGCAATCCTGAAGAGCAAACACTGTCAAACCATCTTGAAAGACACGGGATTAGGAAATTGTAATGAACTTAAAAACAAAAATTGGGGAGCTGCTTGGATTCAAGTCAGCTCCCCAAGTTATTTCTAGCCCTGATGATTTGGCGCGAATATTTGGTGCTGAGCATGTGACAGGCGTTGGTTGCCCGGTAACTCCATTCACTGCTATGCAACTAACAACGGTTTTTACTTGTGTTCGCGTGCTGTCTGAGTCAATGGGTATGTTGCCGTGCCGTTTGTATAAAAAAGATGGGCGCAACAAAAACCCGGCAGAGAATCACAGATTGCATGATCTGCTTTATGTAGCACCAAACGACTACATGACTGCTCAGGAGTTTTGGGAGTTGCTCATGGTATGCCTTTGTTTGCGAGGAAACTTCTATGCTTACAAGGTTTATGCACTAGGCGAAGTGGTGGAGTTGCTGCCAATTGACCCGGGGGCAGTTACACCAAAACTGAATGACGACTGGACTATTGAATATCATGTCAATTTTAAAAGTGGTGGCACAAGAATCTTGTCGCAAGACGATATCTGGCATGTACGTCTGTTCACTCTGGATGGTATGCACGGATTAAATCCAATCGCATATGCCAGAAAGTGTATTGGTCTTGGATTGGATACCGAGGACCATGGCTCAAGATTATTTAAAAATGGCGCTGTAACGTCAGGCGTGCTGGAGACAGAAGAAACGCTCACGGATGATGCTTTCATGCGACTCAAGACAGAGTTTACAGAAAACCATACTGGCCTTGCGAATACCTATAAGCCGATGATTCTTGAGCAGGGTTTAAAGTGGAAGCCTACTGCTCTGAATTTGGAAGACTCTCAATTTTTGCAAACCAGACAATATCAGGCTACTGAGATTTGCGGTCTGTTCCGGGTGCCGCCGCACTTGGTGGCTAATCTGGAAAAAATGACACTCAATAATATTGAGCACATGGGCATGAGTTTTGTGAATTACTCACTAGTGCCATATATGACTCGTATTGAGTCGCGGATCAAGGTCGGCTTGCTGAATGAGCAGGACCGCAAAGCCTACTATGCGAAATTTAACGCCGGCGCATTGCTTCGTGGCGACCTGAAAGGCCGATACGAATCTTATGGAAAGGGTATTCAGTGGGGTATTTTAAGCCCAAATGACTGCCGCGAACTGGAAGATTTAAACCCGCGTGAAGGTGGTGACATTTACTTGACACCGATGAATATGACAACAAATCCTGAAGGGGAAAATGATGCAGACAAAGCAGCGCCTTGATGTCCCACTAAAGATTAAATCTCTATCTGAAACGGGTGAATTTGAAGGCTATGGCTCGGTTTTTGGTGTCGAGGACAGTTATTCGGATGTGGTGGTAAAAGGGGCTTTTGAGAAGTCCCTTTCTTTATGGGCTGAAAAAGGCCGGCTGCCCTCGATGCTATGGCAGCACAAAATGTCAGAGCCTATCGGTATCTATACAGAAATCAAAGAAGATGAGCACGGGCTTTATGTGAAAGGTCGTTTGCTGATTAACGATGATCCGCTGGCCAAGCGTGCTTATGCTCATGCAAAGGCTGGAAGTCTAGGCGGATTGTCGATTGGATTCATTCTGAAAGATTGGGAATATGACTCTGCTAAAGGGGTCTATTTATTAAAAGAAATTGATTTGTGGGAGGTGTCACTGGTGACTATGCCCGCAAATGATGATGCACGTATTTCGGATGTGAAATCGATGCTACAGAAGGGTGAAACCCCTTCACCAAGTAAGGTAGAGCGTACCCTGCGCGATGTTGGGTTTTCTCGTTCACAAGCCAAGGCTTTTATGGCTAAAGGCTATGGTGCGGTTGATTCTCAGCGAGATGCTGAAAGCCAAAGCGAAGCACTGCAATCACTCAAAGACTTAACAGCATTTTTAAGAGGTTAAATACTCATGGCTATTGATGAAAAAGATATTGGCGAAGTTGCCAAGGAATTAAAGGGTGCGTTTGAAGAGTTCAAAAAATCAAACGATAAAGAACTTGAGGCAATTAAAGCTGAAAAAGGCAAGCTTGAAGAAAAAACCAACCAGCTAAATGAAAAGCTAGGTGAAATTGACAAGTTGAAGGCTGATCTTGAGAAAGAGATTAAATCTTCAAAACGCCCTGGTGCACCAAAAGGTGAAGTTGAAGCGCACAAAAAAGCGTTTTTACAGTTCTTACGCAAAGGCACTGATGATGGTCTTGCTGATCTGCAACAAAAAGCAGTTCAGGTTGCAGTCGATGCGGATGGTGGTTATGCGGTACCAGAAGAACTTGATCGCACATTAATTGAATTGATGCGCAACGAAAGCCCAATGCGCCGTGTGTGTAACTCTATCACTATTGGTACATCAGACTATAAAAAACTGGTGAATCTTGGTGGTGCTGGCTCTGGTTGGGTGGGTGAAACTAATGCTCGTCCTGCTACCGGCACACCGACCATGGTGCAGATCGCTGCAACCATGGGTGAGATTTATGCCAATCCACAAGCAACACAGCAATCGCTTGATGATGTTTTCTTTAATGTCGAGCAGTGGTTGGCTGATGAAGTGGCGCGTGAGTTTGCTGAAAAAGAAGGCGAATCCTTTCTGACCGGTAACGGCACAAACAAACCAAAAGGCATTCTAGCGGCAACACTGGCAACCGCTGGCGATAAAACACGAACTTTCGGTCAGTTACAAAAATTGGTTTCAGGCGTGGCTGGTGGGTTTACGAGCGACAACCTGATCGATCTTATTTACTCGCTCAAGAGTGGATATCGTCAAAATGCGGCATTCATGATGAATGGCTTGACCGTTTCAAAAGCTCGAAAGCTAAAAGACTCGGATGGCAATTACTTGTGGCAGCCCGGCTTGCAACAAGGACAACCTTCGGCTTTGCTTGGTTATGGCATTGAAGAAAATGAAGACATGCCAGATGCAGCTGCTGATGCAAATGCAATCCTGTTCGGTGATTTCAAGCGCGGTTATACCATCGTGGATCGCATGGGCACTCGTACTTTGCGCGACCCGTTCACCAATAAGCCGTATGTTGGTTTCTACACAACCAAGCGCGTCGGCGGCATGTTGACGGATTCAAATGCGATTAAAGTGCTGACTTTATCGCTGTAATCGGTTTTTAAATATAAGGCCCTCAATGTGAGGGTCTTATTTTTTTGGAGTAATAGAAATGCCACCAATTATTGATGTTAAAGAATCATTTAAGGTTGCTGTGGATAACGGCAATCAGGTAATTGAGATTGAACCTGGTGAACATGAAGTGGACGATCGCATCGCAGATGTTGCTGTAAATCAGTTAGGTGTTGCAGAGATGGTCCAGACAAATACCCTTCCTGAGCCCGAGCCTGAGCCTGAGCCTGAGCCTGAGCCTGAGCCTGAGCCTGAGCCAACCAAGTTGAAGCCGCGCACAAAAGGTAAAGTAAATGACACAGTTTCTAACACTGGCACAAGTGAAGTTAAATCTGCGGATTGATCATGATGATGAAGATTCGCTGATTGAATCATTGATTGGAGCGGCTTTTGATGCATTTGAGCAATCAACAAACCGAAAACTGTATGCTGCCGGTTCGACCATTCCAGATGATGTTTTGAATGGGATTTATGTTTCTGACTCAATCACTCAAGGGGCTTATCTCCTGATTGGGCATTGGTATAAAAATCGGGAAACGGTCGGTACTGGAACTGAATTACCAATGGCCACAGACTGGCTCTGGAAAAGACATCGATGGGTGAATGTATGACGTTAGCAGCAGGCGAACTATGCCATCGTGTGACGATTCAGCAAAAAACCATAGTCTATGATGAATACAACTATGAAACCGAAGCTTGGGCTGAGTTTAAAAAGCTATGGGGGAAGATTGACTTCCTTTCAGTGAAAGACTCTCTAACAGCGAAAGTCGCAGGATCAGAAACCTCAGCACGGCTAAAACTGCGCAAGCGTAAAGATATTGATACCGGCATGCGTGTTTTATTTGATGGTCAGACATTCCAGATTGTTTCGCCACCCAAGCCAGACAATGAAAACAGTCGTATTTATATGACGCTGGAGTTGTCTTTAGTGGAGTAAGCCATGTCGGTAGAATTCAATATTGAAGGATTGGATGAGGTTCAGGGAAAGCTGAAAAGACTTGGCAATCCTCGCTTGATGAAGAATGCTGCAAGGCGATCTGCCCGCAAAGCCATGGCGATTGTGCGAGATAGTGCTCGCAATGCAGCAAAAGGGATTGATGACCCGCAAACAAGCGAAAAGATTTGGAAAAATATTGCAATTGCCGCAGGGAAAACACGAAACCAGAATGAAGTGGTGATGCGTGTCGGTGTGCGCGGTGGTGCTTCATTTTCCAATCCAAATCCACCCAATACAAGCGGTGGTGATACGCGTCACTGGCGTTGGTTAGAATTTGGCTCTGTGCACAATCCACCAACTCCATTTTTACGCCCAGCACTGCAAAACAACATTCAAGCCGTGACCAATAGCTTTGCTGAAAATTTCAATAAAGAAATTGACAAGGAACTCGCAAAATTATGAACATTTTACCTGTAGTTCCGGTGCTCAATGCCAGTATTGATGTGAAAGAATTGCTCGGCACCAATCCTTTAAGAGTATTTGAAGACATTGCACCACACAAAACACCACACCCCTATGCAGTCTGGTCGGTAGTCACGGCAAATCCTGAAAACCACTTGGATTGCCCAGCCAATACCGATCATGTTTCATTCCAAATCGTGGTTTACGACACCGATCAGAAAAGAGCATCGGATATTCGGGCAGCAATCAGAATGGCTTTAGAGCCGCACTGTTATATCACCAACTTTCACCCAAACCATTTTGAGCGCAGAGCTGACACTAATATTTTTGGTCGCGGCTTTGATGCGAATTGGTTTTTAGATCGAATAGACAGATCTGCGAAAATTTATAGTTACATTGAAAAATCAAGGCTCTTTATTGGCTCGCAAGAAGTGATGATTGGTAAAGATTTTGATTTAGTTTAAATGGAAATTTCCACATAGCACCCAACCGGGTGCTTTTTTTATGCCTGTTTTCAGGCAAACCACTGGCTAGAACGACGGTTCGAAAAGCGCGTTTCCATGTTCAACGTGCCTGCCAGTTTCTTTTTTTTGAACATGAGCATATAAGAGGAAATCTTATGAACATGATGACAACATTAAATTTACGCGCCATGGTCTCAAATGAAAATGGTGAACCAAAGACAACCAGTTATGCAGTAGCGGAAGCATTCAAAAAAAGACACTCTGATGTGCTTCGAGCAATTAAAAATATGAAGTGCTCACAGAAATTCCGTGAACGCAATTTTGCGCTTTGCTTTGAAAACAACAAGTTACAGAACGGAAAGCCTAGAAAATTTTATCAAATGACTAAAGATGGGTGGATGTTTCTGGTGATGGGCTTTAATGGCGAGAAGGCTGATGCAGTAAAAGAGCAATTTATTGATGCCTTCAACTGGATGGCAAGCCAATTAACCCAAGTCTTTCAGTCTAAGTGGGCGCGATATAACCATATTGTCGGTTATCGCAATAGTCGAAAGCAGCAAGTCAGTTGTTCAGCCAGAGATATGAATGTGTGGAAACAAGAAAAGCATCCGCTTGATGATGAAATAGCGCAATTAGAAAGTGAATTGCAGCCATCACTGCCATTCTTCCAATCATCTTGATCAGATTTTAAATCTAACCAAAACCAATGCCACCACTCGGTGGCTTTTTTTATGCCTAAAATTGAGGAGTAGCTACTCATGGCGAAGAAAGGTGTTTTATCTCAGGGTACGCATGTATGGATTTTACATGGCGATACTCCAACACTCACAAAGATGGATTGCGTCAAAGCCTTTGTAATGGGCGATGACAGCACCACCGAAATCAGCACAACCTGTCTGGAAGAGCCAAAAACAGCAACATCGGTTTGGGGTTTAACTACACCGGGTGAAGGTTCAATCCAGATTGATACCGATCCTAAAAACCTTTCACACATGAAATTACTTGAGCTTGCAGCAGATCGCGCTGAAGTTGGTGTATATGTAGGCTGGTCTGATGGTGATGTTCCGCCAACAATTAGTGGTAGCGATGTCACATTGCCGACTACTCGCACATGGTCATCTTTCCGCGCAATTCTGCGTAAAGGTTCACCAGTATTTGATGCTGATGCTCTGGTAAACCATACCGTGCCAATGAAGCGCCAAACCGAAGTAACTGATGAGTTTAAGGTGGTGACAGGTGGCTAAAACAAAGGCTAAAAAATTTGATATTAAATCTATTGGATCAGGCGCTCTTGTTGGTGAAGTCCGTAATGCAGTCGTAAAGTTTTATCATAATGGGCAGATAGAATCTGTAGAGGTTCGTATTAAGCAACTTCCCTTTGCTAAAACAGAAGACTTGCATCGTCGATTGAATAGCCGCGATAAGGGAGTTATTGCTGATTGGATATCTCTTGCGCTGGTTGATGAAAAGGATGAATTGATTTTTACGCCAGAACAGATTGAGGAAAACTTTACGCAGTCTCTTGCGAATGAAATCTTTGCCGAGGTTTCTGGGCTTAAAGCATTGCAGGAGTATGCAGAAAAACTGGGAAAGGAATCAGCCATGAAGAAGAGCTCTGGGCAGAACTCGTCCTTAATGGGGTCGGCGGAAGAACAATAGCTGAAGCTAAAAGAAATATGACTTACAAGGAGTTTATGTTTTGGAGTCACTATCGCAATAAATACGGCTCATTTAATATGGGTCGTCGCATAGAACAGGGTGCGGGTAATCTATACGCGCTTTATTTCAATGGCAAGGTTGAAGAAGACAAGCGTGTTGATGCTCGTATCTTTATGCCGCATGAAACAATTCCAGAGCTAACTTTTGAAGAGCAGCGTATGCAAGCTATTAAGAAAAAAGCACCTTAGGGTGCTTTGTTTTTGCTTATAAACTCAACTGTGTCTTTCTCAGCATTATTGTCGACCACATATTTGGTAGATACTTTTGGATTATTCAGCAGGCTTGGATCATCTTTTACAGCCTTGAGTGTAAGCATTACTGCCTCTTCAAGTAAAGACTGTGTAGTTTCAGGTGCTGAGAAACTCTGCTCTAGGCGAGCAACAATATCCGCATTCATAGAGCGATTGTGCTCTTTGGCTGATTGAGCAATTTTTTCTTTTAATTCATCGGGCCAGCGCAAATTGTATTGTGCATTTAAGTGCTTGCTACTCATTATGACCATATACCGCAAATAAAAAACATAATAATAGTAGCCAGTGCATATTGACAATCCTAGCCAATGGGTATTATTATCCAGATATAGCCAGTGGCTATTATTGTTAAGATCACCCATCATAGGAGTTTGAGATGGAATTACCCACAAAACCAAAAGGTGAGCGAACCAAGATTCAGTACAATCTTCGAATTGAACCTGAATTAATGGATTGGCTTAAAGAGCTCGGTCAGGAGTATGAAAGACCAGTGAATTATTTGATTAACCATGCGGTTAAGCAAATGAAAAATGAAATAGAGAGTGCGAAAGCATGAAATCAACAGGCACAAAAAAACCTTGCTCCACTACCACATTTCGCAAGGTTCAGTTGCCATCACAAAGGATGTAAAACACATGTCTAGTTTAGCATTAAGTTTTAACGATGTAAATTTCACACCTGTTCAGCAGGACAATCAAGCATGGATTACTTCACGTGAGCTTGGTCAAGCTCTAGGTTATTCGCGTGAAGATGCAGTCAATAAGATTTTTGAGCGCAACTCAGATGAATTCACAGGAAGTATGACCCGTAACGTCAAATTGACGTTGCAGGGTCAAGCTCGTGAGGTTCGAGTGTTTTCTTTGCGCGGCTGTCATTTAATAGCAATGCTTTCAAGAACGGCAATCGCCAAACAATTCCGCAAATGGGTTTTGGATGTGCTGGATCGTGAAGTCGTTACTAAACAGCTTGAAAGTCGCCAATCCATTTCACCAGAACAACAAGCCTTGCTTCATGAAATTGTGGCTCGTCGATCACAGGGTGAACGTAAAATCTTTGCTGAAATGTGGGCGCGTCATAATCGATACTTTAAAATTCCACGTTATGCAGAGCTTTTGGCAATTCATTTTTCCGAGGCGGTGCATTATCTAGAGACAATGGAATTAAAGGCTAAGGTTTCAACCAAGCAAGATAATTTAATCCAAATAGATAAAAATTATCACAATAATGTTCAAGGTTTAGCATGGCATATGCTTTGGATTCGAGAGTGGTGGAGGCAGTTTGGTGAGCCACTTAGAGCACTTAGCCCCAATATGGCTGCGGCTGTACATGATCATTTTACTGATGGGGCAATGTTTGCATTCCACTTTATAGATAAAGATGATTTAAAAAGACAGCGTGAGCGATCTGAATATTATCAATGGCATCTAAGTTGCACTGAGCGCATGGCATTAGATTACAAGCGCAAATAAAACAAGACCACTCTTCGGAGTGGTTTTTTTGTGCCGGAATTAGTATCTTGTCCTAAATATTGAAGGGATTAGATATGAAGAAAATTATTTTATTGGCTTTGATTGTAATGGGAACTTTTGCCCATGGGCAGGATACAAGCTTTCAGCACGAAATAATTCTTGCGGATGGTTCTTTTACAAGCATTCAAAAGCAAGCAAAGCTAAAAAAACAAGTAGACCCTTCTGTTGAACAAGAGTTTTGCGAAGCTGCATCTCGATTTGCAAAAAGCACATTTAATGCTCGACAGCGTGGGGCTCCTGCCGCACAAATGTATAAAACAATCGATGCTAAAGACGAGAATGTTAGAAAAGCAATGCAGCATATTATAAATGATGCATTTCAATACCCTATGGGATTGAATGGCAAAGATTTAGATAAGGCATCCGTGGAATATGCTAATAAGTACTTTTTAGCATGCATGGCCTCTTAAGAGTATAGTTACAAACATAACCGCCTTCTGGCGGTTTTTTATTGCCTGAGGAAAAGTTATGGCAGCAGCATCCCTTGGTCGATTGACCCTTGATTTATTGGTAAAGCTTGGCTCCTTTGAGCAAGGTATGACCAAAGCTGAGCGCAAAACCAAACAAACCACCGACAATATGAATAAGGCTTTTGCAGGGTTTAAGCAACAGGTTGTGGATGCACTGGGCGGCACCCAAATTGGTTCAGTAATAGATAATTTTACCGGGAAGCTAGGGTCGGTGAGGGGCGGAGTCTTATTGGCAGGAGCTGCGCTTGCAGGGATGGCTGTTGGTGGTACTGTTATCGCTATGGGTGCTCTTTCTAAAATGGCAATAGAAATAGCCAAGACAGACGCTCAACTTCAAATATTGGCTAATCGTGCAAATACAAGTGTTAGGAGCTTTCAAACCCTTGAACATGCAGCATTACAGTTTGGTGTGTCTCAAGATCAGTTAGCCTCTATACTTGCGGATACACAAGAAAAACTAGGAGAATTCTCTGCAACGGAAGGCGGGGGTGCTGCTGATTTTTTTGATGCATTAAAAAACAACACCAAAATGACTGAAGACCAAATACGGTCTTTTGCTAAAACGCTACAGGGCAAAGATGGTATTGAGGCGATTCAAGCCATTAGTGACAAACTGGATACTTTGGATGTATCAAAACAAGAGCGAAGATTTGTCTTTGAAAGCCTGGCTAGTGATTTGGGTAATCTTGCTCCGGTTTTTGCTGAAAGTGGTCAGTTGCTCAAAGAGTATGATGAAGCCTTGGAGCAGGCCGGCGTATTGAGATCTAAAGAGGCTATGGAGCAATCTAGGGTGCTTGCTGCGCAAACCCAATCACTACAAACACGTTTTGAAGGATTTAAATCCCAGCTAGCAACCCAAGTGATGCCAGTGCTAAGCATTTTGCTTTCCCACTTTCTAGAAGGTAGTAAAAATGGCGCTCAATTCAATACCACACTAGCTGCGGTAGGCACAATTGCAAAAGGTGTTGGTGCTGTGGTTATTGGGGTGGCTGGTGCAATTGAAATCATCATTAATCAAATTAAAACCTTTTTGGCTCAATCAAAAAATATTGGTAGAACCGCCATGGCT
Organism: Acinetobacter sp. P1(2025); assembly: GCF_051390655.1. Lineage (NCBI taxonomy): Bacteria > Pseudomonadati > Pseudomonadota > Gammaproteobacteria > Moraxellales > Moraxellaceae > Acinetobacter > Acinetobacter sp. P1(2025). The sequence goes on along the minus strand of NZ_JBPKBJ010000032.1, from coordinate 15,593 downwards.
GTCTGGAATGCAGACGGTTTTATTGGGAAGAGTATGGCGCTTGTGGGTGGTATTACGGGTTCTGTAGGTATTGCTCAGCAGAGCATCACAAGTTCTTTTGCTGTCCTAGATAAAACAGTTCGCGGTGCAGCGAGTATGTTTGATTCAGCAGCCCCTAAGATGGATAATCTGGCCGAGGTTTACTATAAGGCCGGAGCGGCGGCTAATGAAGCTTCTAGTGGTTTAAAAACTAACACCAAGCAGGCTGAAGAAAATGCCAAGGCATCTGAAAAGGCGGCAAGTGCAGCGGAAAAGCATGCAAAAGAGTTGGAGCGAGTTAGGCAGCAGCAAGCGCGCGAACGAGATCAAATTACCACAACCTACTCGACTGAATTTGAAAATATAAACTCGACAGAGAATGATGAGTTACTGCGTATTCTAAATGCCGGTTTTACGTCTGCGGATCAATCTAAGTTTACCAATTTAGCAAAAATGCGATTTGATGCTGAACGTGCAGAATACTTTAAATCCCTTAGTCTTGAATTAAACGAATATAAGTGGAGCGAACTGAAAAAGCTCGAATATGCGTACCAGCAAGACCGTGAGATTGCAGAAAACAGTACAAAATTTAGCGGTGTGGTTAAGGAGGCAAAGCTTAAATTTCTCGATGAACAGTATGCTTATCAGAAAAAACAGCTTGAAATTAATCAGGCCAAAGAGTTGCTTCAAACAAAACAACTTTGGATGTCTGCATCTGAATACGCTGAACAGTATTACGCATTAGTGCGGGAGGAAATTCTCAATACTGCAAGCTATTCCCCTGAAACTAAAGACGCAATGATCAAGCAGGCAAACATGCAGCAAGGCATGGAGCAAAATGCGGAGCGTGAAAATGTTTGGGCGGATTATCAATATCGTTTTGAGCCCGAGTCTCAGTACCAGCGAGATATTGATCTTTTAAAAGAGGCTCGTGATCAAATGTTGATAACTGAGGAAGAATATCAGCGTGATCGTATTGCCCTACAAGCTGGCTATGGTGGTGAATATCTTAATTCTTTAAGTGGTTTTTTTGGCTCAATGCTGGGTAAATCGTCTAGTGCGTATCAGGCATTATTCTTTGCTCAGAAGTCTTTTTATCTTGCTCAAGCGGGCATGAATGTCTGGAAGTCTGCCTCTGATGCATATGCCAATGAGCCAGGTACTGTATGGCAAAAGATGGGAGCTGCTGCACTCGCAACTCTTGAGTCGGGATCTTTCTTATCACTAATCGAAGCTGCAACACCTATGGGCATGGCCCACGACGGTATCGACAACATCCCGAAAGAAGGTACATGGTTGCTAGATAAAGGTGAACGTGTTGTTGATAGTCGGACGAATGCTGATTTGAAAAACTATCTTGCGAATGGCGGAGGTTCAGGTGGGGATGTGAAGATTTCACAATCCATTACTTTTGCTGATGGTGGTGCTAAAGTAGACACTGAAGGTCAAAAGGAAATCGCACAAAGCCTTAATAACATGATGGATGCTTGGGCTAGGCGTGAGAGCCGTCAGGGCGGTGTGCTTTATAAATTAGCGAGAGGTTAGACATGTCACCAGAAAATGAAGTGGTTATTTATGCAATTAGATCGGTTGTTCAGCACCTAATTCAGCAGGGTGTAATTGATGAGCAAGGGTTTAAGGAGTATATGGCTGAATCGGAATTTAAACTACGAAAGGGGTTAGGACCTGATGCGCAAGAAGCATCGGCGATTATTAATGGTGTATTTAGCGTCATAACAAGCAATCTGGATGATTAAAACCTAATAAGTGAAAGCCTCCTCTGGGAGGTTTTTTATTGGATGCAATTTATGAGCAATCAAAAATTCACATGGTGTAATGACTTAGACGGAAACTCCCAAACTTCAAGCTTTAAAGTCCTTCAATCCAGTTTTGGCGATGGATACACACAGCGAACGAGCATCGGGATTAACAACCGATCATCTACTTGGGTATACAAAAGGACTGGCAAAAAGGCTTTGATTTTAGAGATTAAAGCCTTTTTTGATGCGCACAAGGGATCTGACTCATTTCTATGGGATTCGCCATTGGATGGCGAGGTTCGTGTGGTGGCGGGAGATTATATGCCGATCAGTTTGGGGGGTGGCATGTGGTCCATCTCCACCACTTTCACCCAAGACTTTAAACCTTAACTTCAATCAATTTTATGCCCTCAATCGAGGGCTTTTTTTGTGAGTGTAAATCATGCCAACAGCAAGAATTAAGCTAACCAAGACACCGGTGCGAGTATCGGTCGCCAATCTCCCCGCATACGTGCAATCACACAATAATCACTTCCGTTTTGCATTTGGTGAAACTCAGCCAACGGACTTAACGGCCTATCACGAAGACAAGAAAGTTTATACAGATGGCGGATTGGGGGCCTTGTGGGCGTGGCTTGCGCATGAAGATGAGGCATACGTCTCTGTGTCTACATAACATAGGTGAAGAAATGAATACATCAAGCACCACAACGCTTGCGGGTGGGTTTACTGCCAAAGGTGTTCAGCAGCTTGCGCAAGGAGCAAAGGATAAGGGTCTGCTGCTCGGATCAACAACTTACTTAATTGGCTCGACAGAAGGCTTTATTGGAAATCGCCTACCTGTAGCAACTTAATTTAACTATCGAGAATCGTTATGGCTAAACAAACAATTAATCAAGGCACAGCACCTACTGGCGCAGGTGGGGATACGTTCCGCTCAGGCTCGGCAAAACTACAAGCGAATGACAATGAGCTTTATACGCATCTTGGGGCGGCCGACGGCACTCTCACTATAGACAAAACCCGAACCGCATTGGGAATCGATACAGACAAAACCAATCTTACAATTCTGGTTAAGGATTCATTACGTCAGTCTGTCGAACTCGCCTCCGGAGGCGAGCAGACCGTACTGTATACCGCAAAAGGTCAACCGACTTATATGAATATTATTCAAAAGTACGATATGAGTACGATTGATGCTTCATTAAGTGGTACACACCCAGCGTTTATCGTGGACGGTGTAGAAAAGCCTGAAATCTTTGTGGGCACGTATCAAGGGCGATTGGTAAATGGTGAGTTGCTAAGTCTGCCAAATGTAGACCCAAGCCATAGCACTAACTATGACAACTTTTTAACATACGCCCGCGCCTGCGGTGCAGGTCATCACTTGATAACAAATGCAGAATGGTCAGCTATTGCCTTATCTTGCTATAAAAACGATACGCAACCGTTTGGCAACACGTATTACGGACGCAGTTCTGAAAATCCGTTATTGATTGGACGCAGACAAGACGGACTTGATCTAGGCAATACAGCAGGCGCAGCGCGAACGCTTACAGGTTCAGGTCCAGTCGAATGGCGACATAACCGCAAGCCAAGCGGCATTGCAGACTTGTCTGGTAACGTATGGGAATGGAATTCCGGAATGCGTATTTTTAACGGTGAAATTCAGGTTATTGCAGACAATAACGCAGCACTACATACAATTGATATGTCAGCAACGTCAGCGCAATGGAAAGCAATAGATGCTGTAACAGGCAATCTGGTTACACCGGATGGCAACGGAACTACAGTCGGGACAGTGAAATATGCGAATGGTGGTACAGCAGATTACACAATCAATGGTGCTAGCTTTGGTGCGATCCGCAACTTGTCTACAACTAATCCAGTGAGCGCAGCTGCATTGGCTCGACTGAAAGCATTGTGCTTATATCCGCATACTGAAAATACCGCTTCATACAACAGTGATTACTTCGGTAAATCCATGACAGGTGAAACCCTTCCCATCCGTGGCGGCGGTTGGAACAACGCAGCCAGTGCTGGCGTGTTCGCCTTGGGCTTGAGTTACGTCCGTACGGGCGCGAATACGATCTTCGGGGCGCGTCCAGCTTTCGTAAGTCTGTAATCCGGTCCGTGTGATCTGTTTACGTGCGTGATAACGCACGTTATTAATTTTATTTTTGTAGAGGCCTATTGTGTCAACCGATTTATTGATCAGACAAAAATGTGAAGAAATGATTAGCTACGGTTATGTTGCATTACGTCAATTTCCAAAATCTGAAAAGCATGTCCTTTCTGCTGAAATCAGGCATGTAATGTGGGAAATATTACGGCTCATTGTTGTTTGCAATAAACGCTACCACAAGAAAACCACCCTGCAGGAATTAGATGCAGAACTGGACCTACTTCGTGCCCAGGTGCGTATTTCAAAAGAATTAGGTTATATCGATTTTAAGAAATATGAACACTGGGCAAGATTAAATAACGAGATCGGCTGCATGATTGGTGGCTGGATCAAAGCATTTGCTGGCAACAGTAAATAGGGGTGTGCGTTACAACGACGTGCCCATCCGTGGCGGCAATTGGAACAACGCAGCCAATGCTGGCGTGTTCGCCTTGAACTTGAATAACGTCCGTACGAACACGAATACGAACATCGGGGCGCGTCCAGCTCTTAGAGCGTGTCAGAAACTTGGCTCTCAAGGGAGTCATGGCAGAACACTTTAAAAGGATGCGCACTCCTTAGATGAAAATCTAAAAAACTGAACTGACGGCATGATTAAGTAGCAATAGCGAAAAACCATGCCGTTTCCTTTTGAGGTACACATGGCCATCACTTACAACAATTTATTCAGTCAGATTTATGACTTTGAAAACCTGCATCGTGCCTACATGAAAGCCAGACGCGGAAAGCGCAATAGAAGTGAGGTGCTGAAGTTTGAGCTAAATATGGAAGAGAACCTAATCCAGCTGCAGAATGAATTGATCTGGAATATGTACAAAACAGGCCAGTACCGAACTTTTAAAGTCTATGAACCCAAGGAAAGAGATGTTGCTGCTCTGCCATTTCGTGATCGTGTTGTTCAGCACGCCATATTGCTGGTGATCGAACCGATCTGGGAAAAACGGTTTATTCACCATAGCTATGCCTGCAGGGCGGCAAAAGGTGTACATATTGGTGCAGATCAGGCTCAGAAAATGATGCGGTCTGTATTGCGAACTCACGGCAAGCTATATGTGTTTAAAGCAGATGTCTCCAAGTTTTTTTACAACATCAACCATGATGTTATGAAAAATCTGATCAGAAAGAAAATCTCATGCAAGCCCACTTTAAAGCTATTGAATGAAATTATTGATTCATCAGGAGGCGGTGTTGGGTTGCCAATTGGCAACCTGACATCACAACTGTTTGCAAATATTTATTTACATGAGCTGGATGACTACGCAAAGCATCGCCTAAATGAAAAATATTACATCCGCTATATGGATGATTTTTGCTTTTTTCACCATGACAAGGATCATCTCAGGCATTTGAGAATTGATATTGAGCGATTTCTCTTTGAAAAGCTGAAATTAAAAACCAATGCTAAAACCCAGATTTTTCCGGTCTCCGCAACAAATGGCCGGGCACTAGACTTCCTGGGCTATCAAATGTGGCCAACACATCGGCGTGTGCGTAAAAGCTCTATTTCACGGATTCACCGAAAAATCAGATTTATGAAAAAGCAGTATAGCAAGGGGAAAATCAGTGCTGATCGGATTAGAGCATCCATCACATCCTGGTTGGCCCATGCCTCACATGCACAAAGTTATGGCCTACGAAAGTCAATCCTGGCCAAAGCAGTTTTTTATAGAAAAATAGACCGCAATATAACGAGCTATGTCTTACTACCCAAAGCAGAGGATTCAAGCAGATGCTAAAACTTATCTCAAATAAAGATGGTGTCGAGATACATACACTACAGATTGAAAACGGTGTTGTTACAATTGAGCCTGAATTTGATGGTGTTATTGATTTGTTAAATGGATTGAATGATAAGCAGCAAATTTTGAATGCACTTTCGGGGTTTAATCCCGAATATGTCTGGGCAGTGACTTATCAAGATCCACCGGTTCCGGCATTGACTCGCCGGCAATTCCGGCTTGCCCTGGTGCTGAATGGCTATAACCTGGCAGATATTGAACTGCTTATTAATCAAATCGCAGATCAAACACAGCGCCAAATCATTCAGGTTGAATGGCAGGATGCAGCCACGTTTGAACGGCATAGTAACAATTTGCTGGTTATGGCTGACTTGATGGGAATGGATAAGCCTACAGTAGATGCACTTTGGACTCAGGCTTTGGCACTTTAGTGCAGGAGGATTAAATGGCGCTGAACAGTGATTTTCAAAAACTGTATGTAGATGGTCTGATCACGCTATTTGAACTGGATGTTCGCTCCCTTGGGGCGGGCATTTTACGTTTTCATGGCCATATTTCCCATGCTGACTGGGAGCGAATTTATAGCTTCATTGGCTCAAGTGAACTGCTTGGGAATGAGTCGGAGTTGATTGGCGAGATCTATGGTGATGGCGAACAAAAAACCTGGTACAGAGATATCATCTGGCAAGGTGAGGTTTTTAGTCCAGTAGCACTTGAAGTCTCAGGCCTTGAAATGCGTAGCGATGGCAAAGCATCTGCACCAACACTCAGCATGTCAAATAATATCAATGGTATTCAGGGGGCTGTTTCTGCCTATTGTCTACAGCTCGGTGATTTTGCCGGCGCAAAGCTTAAAGTTATTACAACCCTGGCCAAGTATCTTGATGCTGAAAATTTTAGTGCCGGCAACTTGTCAGCATCAAATGAAGCCAAGGAACAGCTGTGGTATATCGAGCAAAAGACTTCAGAAAATGCCCAACAAGTCACTTTTGAGCTGTCTAACCCAATTGATTTTGAAGGCTTGAAAATACCGGTCCGACAGATATCGAATTATTGTCATTGGTGTGCGATGGGTAACTATCGAGGTGAAGAGTGCCAGTACATTGGCGCGGCCATGTTTACTGACAAGGATCAACCAACAGACAATCCTGCGTTTGATCGATGTTCTGGACGGCTATCTTCATGCCGTATCCGTAAAAATGAAGGCCGCTTTGGGGGCTATCCTGCGTCGAGTTTGCTATGATGAAATTAACTGAAATGCTGAAGGCGGGCATTCTTGCACATGCTGAAGAATGTTTCCCATCTGAATCTTGTGGGGTAATTATTGATGACTATTATGTGCCATGTCGCAATATTTCCTCAAATCAAGATCAATTCGAGATCCATCCTGAAGATCTGGCCAATGTAGAAGATCTTGGCCAGATTCAAGCTTATGTACACTCACACCCGAATGCTACTGCTCGTGCTTCGGAGCTGGATATGCTGCAAATAGAATTGCATAAAAAACCCTGGGTGATTTGTGCGTGGCCAGAGATTGAATTCCAGGTATATGAGCCTTGTGGCTACAAAGCACCCTTAGTTGGCCGTAACTATATTCATGGTATTCAGGATTGCTATGCCATTGTTCGTGACTTTTATAAGCGTGAACTCGACATTCAGTTAATTGATTTTGAGCGTCAGGATCGCTGGTGGGAATCTAAAGAGAATAAATCACTATATCTGGAAGGCTTTGGCCAGGCAGGGTTTATTGAGGTAGATCAGCCACAATATGGTGATGTCTTGCTCTGCCGTGTTGGTCGCACTGAGCATGTTAATCATGCAGTGATTTGGCTTGGTAACAACGGCATGTTTAAGTCTGAGCAAACTGAATCATGCATTGGATCAGCTTTGATCTTACATCATCCATATGGTCGAAAATCGGTTCGTGAAGTCTTTGGTCAACAGTGGCAGGAACGAGTTGCAAAGGTGGTGCGCTATGCTAAAAACAATTAAGTTATACGGAATTTTGGCTAAAAAATTTGGTAAAGAATTCCAGCTTGATGTTGAGAATACCCGTGAAGCGATGCGTGCTTTATGTGTTCAGATTCCAGGCTTTGAGCATTTCATGCTACATGCACATGAGCAGAGCTTACGCTTTGCGGTATTTCAGGATAAGCAAAATATTAGCGAATCTGAACTTGATATGCATACTGATGCTAAGGTGATCAAGATTGTACCGCGAGTAGTTGGTGCCGGTGGTAATAACGGAATTCTACAAGTTATTTTAGGCGTGATAATGGTGGCAGTTGGCTATTTTACATTTGGTGCTACATCTGCATATGGTGCTGCATTAATTGGTGCTGGTATAGGTATGATGGTTGGTGGTGTAGCTCAAATGCTTATGCCGAAAATGGATGGTATCCAAGATCAAAACCAGGATGGCAACAAGGCGAACAAGGGGTTCGGTGGTGCTGTCACAACAGCAGCCCAGGGAAATCCAGTTCCGGTGCTATATGGTCAGCGTGAAGTCGGCGGGTTTATCGCCAGTGCTGGGCAATATCCTGAAGACTTAATTTAAGAAATTGAAATATACAGGCGCATATAGCGCCTTTTTTATTGTTTGAGAGAAAGTATGAATGCAGTAATTAAAGGCGCAAAAGCAGGAAGTGGCGAAGCCAGAAAAGCAGTCATTGCACCAGATTCGGCACAGTCTGTAACGAAGATTAAAATTTTATATGGTCTGTCTGAAGGTGAAGTAGAGGGCTTGGCCAATGGCCTGCAGTCAGTTTATCTTGAAGAAACCCCGCTACAAAACCCAGCAGGCGGGAGTAACTTTGAAGTAATTGCTGATTTTCGGCATGGTACGAATGACCAGTCCCATATTGAAGGATTTCCAGATATTTCATCTGAAAGCAGCATTAATGTTGAATTAAAATCAGATACACCATGGGTTCGCTCAATCTCAAATATGGATATTGATGCAGTTCGTATCCGCCTTAAATGGGGTCCATTACGTGAACAGAATGCAGATAATGGTGATGTAAACGGTATCACAATTAAATATGCCATCGATCTTCAAACCGATGGCAGCACATGGGCTGAAGTATTAAATACTCAGATTTCAGACAAAACATCAACAAACTATGAGCGATCACATCGCATTGATTTACCCAGATCCAGTACTGGCTGGACAATTCGTGTGCGTCGTTTAACACCCAATTCAGCTTCAGAATATATTAGCGACAAAATGTACGTTGATGCGATGACCGAGGTGATCGACTTAAAATTCAGCTATCCAAATACAGCATTACTTGGGCTGCAATATGATGCAGAAGCTTTTTCAAATGTAGCGAAAGTTGCAGTTGATTTAAAAGGCATCAAGCTGCAGGTCCCATCAAATTATGATCCAGTTTCCCGGACATATACCGGGATGTGGGATGGAACATTTAAACGTGCTTACACCAATAACCCAGCCTGGATTTATTATGATCTTTGTACAGCAAAACGCTATGCATTAGGCGGTCGATTAACATCTGCCATGCTGGATAAATGGTCCTTGTATCGATTGGCTCAGTACTGCGATCAAATGGTAGATGATGGTAAAGGTGGGCAAGAGCCTCGTTTTACCTGCAATGTATATTTACAGACCACTGAAGATGCTTATTCAATTCTAGGAAAATTAGCCGGCGTATTTCGGGCAATATCATACTGGGATGGCAACTCAATTGTTTGTGATGCAGATATTCCACAAGACACATATTTCACATATACCCGTGCCAATGTTGTTGATGGAATATTTGAATATTCAGGCACACGTGCACGTGACCGTCATACAGTTGCTAAAGTTGCCTGGGACAATCCCACCAACCATTATAAGACTGAGTATGTCTATGTACGGGATGAACCAGCAATCGCAAAACTGGGTGTGCGAATCGCAGAAATTGATGCCTGGGGCTGCACATCAGAGGGACAAGCGCAGCGAGCAGGTCTTTGGGCTTTAAAATCTGAGCAGCTTGAGACCCGAACCGTTTCTTTCAAGGTCGGTCTTGATGGCTACATCCCACAACCTGGCAAAGTTATCGAAATCGCAGATGAGTTGTTTTCTGGTCGTGCGAATGGCGGCCGTATTTCTGCAGTATCTGCAGATCGAAAGGTCATTACGATTGACCGTGATAACGTTGTCTGCCGTGCAGGTGATCGCCTGGTGGTGAACGGTGAAGATGGGAAAGCACAGGTACGAGTTGTATCATCTAAAATCGGGAGATTAATTACTGTTACAGTACCATTTGATTCTGTTGCTGCACAGAATGTTTGGGCTGTTGATGCACAAGATCTGAAGACTATGAAATTCCGTGTTATGAGTATTACTCAAGACGAGAAGCATCAGTTTTCAATTACAGCACTTCAGTACGAGTCGGCAAAATATGATGCGATTGACTATGGGGCTTTTGTTGATGAGCGTCCGATTTCAATCATTAACCCGACTATTCAGGCACCAGTAGCATCTGTAGCCATTACATCTGAAACTATGGTCCAGCAAGGCTTATCAGTTGAAACCATGATTATTGCCTGGCCACAGGCTCAAGGTGCCACAAAGTATCAAGTAGAGTGGCGCAAGGATGATGGTAGCTGGATTAAATTACCAGTTACTGGCAATAACTCTGTTGAGGTTGCGGGGATTTATGCTGGTAATTACCAGGCGCGTGTGACAGCAATCAATGCTTTTGATATTGCATCACTTCCAACTTATTCAATCCTGACTGCACTTGAGGGAAAAATCGGGCAGCCGCCTGCACTTGCAAGCCTGATTGCTACAGGAATTTTGTTCGGCTATCGTCTGGACTGGAATTTTCCAGCAACTGGTGCTCTCGATACGGCTTATACTGAAATTGAAATTGCAAGTACTGCTAATGGCGCAAATGCTGCACCACTTGGGCTATTTGCATATCCAACTGATACGCATGTAATCCAAGGTATGCAGCCAAATCTCACCCGATTTTTCCGTGGTCGTCTGATTGATCGAATCGGAAATATTGGACCATGGTCAGCATGGACGGGTGCAACAACATCTGCAGATGCAGCTGCAGTGCTTGAAATTTTATCTGGGAAAATTACCGAGACACAGCTTCACCAGGATCTGCAAACAAAAATCGATAAGATTGATACGATTGCTGGCCTGGATAGTGATATTGGTAATTTGATTGACAATGTTGCGGCAGTACAGACAGAAGTTGATCAGCTAAATACAGCCCTGGCACAAGAAACCCAGGCGCGTATTTTGGCAGTGAATGACCTGGATGATGGCTTAACACAGGAAATCACTGATCGTCAGTCTGGCGATACTGCCAATCTAAATGCTTTGAACAACTACAAAACCAGTAATGACGCTGCGCTTGCAAATGTTCAGCAGCAGGTAAATACAGCAGTGACTGCAACATCTGCAAATACGCAAGCAGTTCAGGCGCTAGATAGCCGTGTAACAGTTGCAGAAGGTAATGCCAACACAGCAAAAACCAACGCTGCAACCGCATTAACTAAAGCCGAAACCGCAACAACCGAGGCGGGATCAGCGGCATCACTTGCACAACAAGCCAGTGCTGTAGCAAATCAGGCGGCAGATACAGCAGACACAGCAAATCAAAATGCTGCAACTGCTTTATCTACTGCGAACACTGCTGCAAATCAATCAGGTGCTAATGCATCACAGATCAACGCTTTAACTGTTGAGCTTGGCACTAAAGCTAGTGCAGGCGCATTGGATCAAACCAATGCGAATGTTTCTGAAATTAACGGTCGAGTGACTGCAAACACAACCAAGATTGACGGTGTGTATGCACAGGTCAATCCGAAGTTAATCGGATCAACTGATGACTTTATTGGTAGCACAGAGGGCTTTGCGGGCACATGGACTTTGCAATCAGCAATGATTGAAAATGACATGGCTTTAAGTCAGCGCATTGACAATACCGTTGCGCAGATTGCAGATAACACTGCATCAATTCAGACTGAAGCAACTGCACGCGCTGATGCTGATTCTGCACTAACAACGCAGATCAACACTGCATTAAGTCAGGTTGATGATGCAAAAGCTCTGATTCGTGTAGAGCAGCAAACGCGCGCGGATGCGGATATTGCTCTGGGTAGTCGCATTGACACACTTCAAGCACAAGTTGGTGATGATTTACAGCAAAGCATTGCTACGATTCAGGAAGAGCTAGATGTTTTAGCTAATGCCGATTCGGCGATGTCTAGTCGCGTTGATACCGTTCAGGCAGCAACAACTGTTGCGCAAGATACAGCAACAGAGGCGCTTGGCAAAGCTGACACAGCGACACAGAATATCGCGACAGTGCAAAACCAAGTCAGCACTTTAACCACGCAGCAAAGTGCTACCGCAACTCAGGTTGGTACTCTGCAAACCACGGTTGGTCAAAACACCGCATCAATTCAGGAGATGAGCGAAAGTGTAGATGGTTTATATGCGCAAAAGTACATCAAGTTGGATGTAAACGGCAAAGTTGCAGGATGGGGTGGTGCTAACGATGGCATAGAGTCTAATTTCATTGTGAATTTTGATTCTTTCGCAATTGGTAGTGGCAACAATGCATCTTACCCTTTCATTTTCCGAACTACACCCTACACAGACCTAAACACAGATACAGTTTTCCCTGTAGGCGCTTATATGAAGTCTGCGTTTATAGACTATGCGTCTATAGATACGGCTCATATTAAGCAGTTGGCTGTGAAGTCTGCGCAGATTGATAATTTGGCGGTGACTACTGCGAAGATCGGTGATTTGCAAGTTGATACACTGAAGATTAAAGACAATGCTGTGACTGTTCCGATTGGTGCAGCATGGGGAGAGATTAGCAGGGTTCCTGATTTTAACGGCGATTTGCTAGATGAGGCGGCTATTCAGGCCTGGTTTAGCTGGTCAGCCAATAATGATTTCGCTTCTATCACGCTAAATCGTACAGGAGGAAAGGTGGCCGTAAGTGGTAGCCTTGTATTGGACGATTTTGGGGTTTTTGCTTACAAAGACGGGAAAACCAACCCTCAGATTGGTTCAATGGTAAGTTTAATTGTTGGCGTGTTTAGAAACGGCACAGAAGTAGCTCGGCATTTTTTGGCACCAACATCTGTTCAAACCTACTCCATGAGGTTCTCAGGCTCTTACACTATTCCCACTTTCATTGACGCTAGTTCTGCTACAGGAAATACAACCTACACACTCAAGGTAGCCATCGGGAGAAACCGAAACTCAATTACAGGTATTAAGGCTAGTTATCTTATAACATCTTCAGGAGATGGATCTAGTTTTACCAACCCTATGGTTTTTAGTTCAAGAAGCATGTTGGTTTTGGAGTTAAAAAAATGACAGTAATTGTAAGTAAGCACGGCGAAATTATAAAATCGATTAGTGCGCCCTCTGAAGTGATCGATCTGAATACACCCGATGATTGTATTGCCTTGGCAGATCCACCCAACCCAAATATGTATTTTAGTAAAGGGGATTGGGTTGATTTACCCCCACAACCCTCACCAAATCATATCTTTAGCTACGAAACAAAAGAATGGATTGACCCTCGCACCCTAAGTGAGATCAAAGCACAGAAATGGAATGAAATAAAGTATCAGCGTGATCAACTAGAGTTCGGCGGTTTTGAGTTTGAAGGTAATACTTATGACTCAGATCAGGTTTCACAAGGGCGTATCATGGGTGCTGCTGCTGCGGGGATAGATCAGATATGGACCCTTGCTAACAACACAACAGTTGAATTGACAGCGCAGCAACTTAAAGAGCTTTATGCAGCGTTACAGGTCCACATTGCAGGCGTTCACGAACGTGGGCGCATTGCAAGGCAGCTAATATTTGATGCCGAAACAAAAGAGCAAGTCGAAGCAATCCAACTCTAGCACCTTCGGGTGCTTTTTTATTACCAAAATTTAGGGGGCGAAATGTCTGAAACAACAGGGCAAGCAATTGCTGAAGCGAGTGCTGCAGTTACATCAATTTCAACCAAAACAGCAGTAGGGGGATCAATTGCTGGCTTGTCGGGGAAGTTATTGGGTTTAGATCCAATCACAGCGATTGGTTTGTTAGTAGCGATTGCAGGCTTATTAGTGAGCTTTATGAGCTTCTTGATTAATTGGTACTACAAGCGCCAAGAAAACAAACGTGCCGAACAACTACATCAGATTGCGCTGAGTAAAGCTAAGGGTGAATGCAATGTCGAATAAGACGAAATACTGGGCAATAGGATTAGCAGCTTCGGCTGCTTTTTTTTGGAATTTAGAAAGCAAAGAGGGAAATGTGTCGGTTCCTTACAAAGACACTGGTGGTGTTGTGACTCAAGGTATCGGATCAACAACCAAGCCTGATGGCACCAAGATTAAAATGTCTGATCCACCAATTTCACGCAAAACCGCATTGGAATGGGCAAAAGCACATGTGGCCAAAGACGAAATTCCATTTCGAAAGTCTCTCCAGAGCGTGAAGTTGTCTCAAGTCGAGTATGACGTATATCTCGACTTCACCTACAACTTTGGCCAAGCCAATTGGAATCAATCTTCCATGCTTCGCAATTTGAAAGCGGGGAAGTACAAGCAGGCATGTGATTCATTATTGAAATGGAAGTATGTGGCCAAACGTGATTGCTCTGTACGATCCAACAATTGCTATGGCGTTTGGACACGACAAGTTGAGCGTCACTCGAAATGTATGGGAGCACAGTAGATGAATGAATTTAAAAAAGTTAGCAATGTGCTTCTTGAGTCTAACGGTATTTATTTTATTGAATGCCCTGGTTGTAAAACCTTGCATCCATTCCATGTTGATCCAAAACACAAAATTCGCTGGGACTTCAATGGCGATTTAGAGAAACCAACATTTAGCCCAAGCTTAATGGTAAATCAAGGCCACCCTAGTCAATGCCATTCCTTTGTCACGGATGGAAAAATTCAATTCCTATCTGATTGCCATCACGGATTGGCGGGGCAAACAGTTGATTTGCTAGAAGTGGAGGAATTCTGATGCCGTTACTTTATTGGATTTGGAACAACAAGCGCTGGACATTAATCATTTTGCTTTTGATTTATGGATTTTTTCAAACATGGCAATCCAATTCACTGGCTGGTGATTTAAGCAAGGCTAAGGCCGATTGCAAAAGTAAGGTGCAGCAGGAGGTCGATAAGGCAGTTAAGCCCTATCAAGATGCAATCACGAATGCCAAAGTACAGAAGGCCATTATTGAAAAGGCTTGGTCGGATAAATATATTGAGGTAGAACAAAATGCGATTAAAAAAATACAAGATGCAAATGCTGCCGCTCGTAGCGCTGACATGGCTGCTAATGGGTTGTCAAAGCAACTCAGTGAAGCAAACAAACGTCTGTCCGCAGCTCCCCGCCAAACCATCATTGAGTACACCATTACCAACGGTGAGTTACTCGAAGCTTGCACAGCAGAATATCGAAGCATGGCAGAAAAAGCAGATGGCCACTCAATTGATGTCGAACGATTAAGCGAGGTATGGCCAGAATAAAATAACAAGCTGCGTATCCTGCTTTCAGGCTGCACAGCTCATTCGATTTCAACAAAGGTTAATATCATTGTTTGTGTGCAGTGTGTGAATTGAAAAAGCCCTTAGGTGAGGGTTAATTTAAAGCTCGATTATATTTTAATTTCAATGATTTTAATTTTGCAGCATTAAGCCTAATTATGGATTGCTTAATGGATACTTCTAATTTTTCATTTTCCACACTCACTTTTTTATTTCAAAATAGATGATATAATCAACTTACACAAGGATTCTAAGACTTGTGGATAAAGTCACGTTTAGACCAAGATTGTCCCATATTAAAATAAGCTATTGTTTTTACTAAAAAGACACTACGTTGACATCGTAGAGGTC
>NZ_JBPKBJ010000031.1:0-41408 GCF_051390655.1 Acinetobacter sp. P1(2025) | reverse complement strand
TATAAATGGGTAGAGTACAGGTTGCTGTAGAAGCATGTTTAATTCGTCTAATCACAGATACTTTATAAAGCATTTTAATACTTTTTTGAATCTGTCAATGCGTAAGTCCTATATCATTACATTAGCTCACACAAAAACTTTATAACACAATCAAAAATTAGAGAAATATTTCAAAAATAACCGCGCTTTTTAGTTATAATCGAAGGCAAAGCCTTAAAAAATGGAAGCTAGGAATGTCTAACTCCACAATTAAAATTTTTGTTGGTTGCGATCCGAACAACTGTGACTTAGAACAAATGATGGTTCTGGACTATAGTGTCCGCAAGCATACCAATCATCCAGTTGAAATTATATGGATGCAGCTTAGTCACGATCCGAATAGTCCATGGTATACCAATCAGCAAACTGGTGAAGGTTGGCATACAGCACACTGGGCAACCCCTTTTTCAGGTTTTAGATGGGCAATTCCAGAATCATGTAATTTTGAAGGTCGTGCCATTTATATGGATGCTGATGTCGTCGTACTCTGCGATATTGCAGAATTGTGGGCGCACCCTAAAAAAGATGATGCAATGGTGATTGCCAAAGGCGGAAAGAACTCAGCCAGACTCTGTACTTGTGTTTGGGATTGTGAGAAAGCCAAAGCATATCTTCCCCCATTAAAAGAGATTCAAGCTGATCCTGAAAGCCATAAAAAGCTGATGCGGCTTTTAAAAGACAAACCCAAATTAGTTCAATCTTATCAAGACTCCTACAATAATATTGATGGTGAAGATTTAGCTGTTGATCAAATCAAAATCCTGCATTATTCAGATATGGGTACCCAGTTTAGCCACAAGTATTCATTACCACGCCTAGAGGCTGCAGGTCAGAAACATTGGTTTGATGGTAAAATTATGCCGCATCCACGTGAGGATTTGACGGAACTATTTGATCAATATTATCAAGAGGCGATTGCCGCCGGTTATCATCCAGAGAACTATCGTATTGAGCCATTTGGTGATTTCTCTAAAGCATCCCAAATACATTATCGTGGCAATAAAGTGACACGCCCAGAAGATAAAAATTGGTTTGCACGCTCCCTTCACAACCTAAAAACCAAGTTGAAAAAGAAAAGTTTTTCTTTAGATGACTAAAATATAATTGAAACTAGATCAGCTCTAATCCGCTATCTAGTTTCATTACTCTTGATGATTTTATAAATGAGTTTTTAAATGGTTCACTTCTTTTCAGGTCGTATTTCTAGAAGTATTTATAAATTGATTTATAAACTTTTCTTCCCTAAAGTAGCAAAACACAACCGTCGCTATTGGCCACTTTATAGTGTTGAACGCGACTCACAGAATCGTATTGAGAAAATTTATTTTAAGAAAAAACTGGTTTCTAATAATCTCATTCCCCCACAAGTTTCGCATAAAAAATGCACGCTGGTCGCAACAGGCCCTTCGATTCAACAACTAAATCCTGAAATTCTGCATCAAAGCGATCAAGATTATATCGGTGTAAATGGTGCTATCGCATTTGATTCAATTCCATTTTCCAGTTATGTCATTATTGACCATAACTTTGTGAATAATCGTTTCGACCTAGTTCAAAAAGTCTTGAATAGCGATTGCACGTTTTACACCACACCTCGTTGCCTAGACCTGATTTTAAGACATGTTCGGATTGAAGATCTTCATTGCCAAATCAAAACTATTGAAACGATTACTGACGGTCAAGTCGAAACCTTTTTAGACCATGCTAGACACTTTGATCAAAATGAAACTGACTTCTTTATTCACAAAGGCATGGGTTTTTCACTTGATATCTATAAAGGGACTTTTGACTACTTTACCGTGGCTTATGTAGCCCTTCAGATTCTCTATACACTGGGGTATAAAGAAATTTATATCGCGGGTTTAGACATGAATAATTTTTCTCAACCACGTTTTTATGAAAGTATTGGCGGACAGCAACCGACCACCTTAAATCATCATGTCGATGACGTATTTCAAGCCTTTGATGTCGCGGCAACGCTATTTAAAGAAAAAGAGATTAAAGTTTTTAACCTGTCTCCAAGCAGTGCTGTACAAGCATTTGAGAAGATTGACCCGAGCACCTTGCTTTAAACCCTGAAAGCTCTTGTTTTAGATATCGAGTAATGAACCTTCTAGATACATCCCTTTTTCATAATAATGACTCAGGGTTTTTCTTTCCTTACCTGCAAGCTTGATCAGTTTTGGCATTTCAGCAGGTGGATAGTGAATTGCCATATCAATAAGTACTTTTTCTTTGACCCATTGGTGCTTGACCTGAAAATACAGCGCATTCTTATCGCAGTTAATTAAGCACATACTTGGTAAATGATTACGCATCACTTTCTGACAAGCCACATACGCCACCAGATATTCCAGCCGGCCAATGTGCTGAATCAAGTCCTGATAATCAGGTTCGGTTTCTTTGAGTTTTTGCAGATAAGCTTTGGGCGTTAATTCAATCGCCGTAACCAGTTCATCAAACCAGTACTTAAAAAATGGATTTTTTGCAGCACTTGCCAACAACCAGTTTTCTAAAACAGGAGAAGTTTTGATGGTCGTGTTCTTGGCACGATAATAAGCAAAACTATTGGTCTTGGTCTTTTTAACCAGATCCTGAATCCAGTCTAAAGACTCATATACAATCGTACTGGCATCTAACCAAATACCACCATATTGATAGATCAATTCAAAACGGAGCAGATCGGCCTTTTGTTGTGGTGTTGCCTTGGGGAAGCGACCAAAATCAATATCACAAAAGCTTTTCACTGTATCTGGTGTGAGAAAATGAACATCATAATCTGGATTGGTCTTTTTAACTTGTTCCACACATTCTTTCACAAATCCAGCCAGCGGACCTTCCCAATACATCCAGATTTTCTTTGGAATGGCCGCATCAGTAATAGTCGGATTAAGCACAATCAAATCTGCTTCATTGTCTATGGCTGCATTAACCCCTCTCTTTTTGTTCGAATACATCGTATAGAACTTTAAGAGATAGAATATTTTTTTAAATATTTTCATACAGGTCACTCAGCCATATCTTTATATTACTTCAGCCCATCTTTGTTCCAAAGTGATTTACCCAAACAATTTTAATTAAAAATAAAGATGCCTAATCGCATAAAAACGATCACGCCACATTCTTTTCTGTTTTTTGAACCCATGTGAAGCACTTCTATTTTCCAGTGCTTTACGTTGAATACCCTGTGTTGCCACAGTGCCTAGAATATCACTATCAATCCCTGCAGGTTGGACAAAAGGCTGCCACACCCCCAATCCTTTGCCATTTTTACTTAACCAGCTTTGAAAAAAGATATCGACAGGAACTTGCATGGTTTTACCAAGCTCAACAAATGCCTCAGCACCTGCTCTTGACCATACTAAACCTACACCACGGATGGGAAAGTAATAAGCATGCCAGATTGTATAACCATCAATCTGAACAATGTCTTTTGCCAATTTCTTCTTTTTTGCAGCAAGATTCACCACATACCATTCGAGTTCTTTATGCTGATCAAGATAGCTGATTAATGAATTAAGATTTTGTTTAAAGTTAGGCAACACTTCAATGTCATCTTCTAAGACAACTAAATAATCGGCATCCGTTTCTAGAAATTTTTCAGCACAACCGTAGTGACTTAGATAACAACCCAACTCAGAATTCATTAAACTACGCCCTAATATTTTCTGAGCAGCAAGATCATCGTAGTTTTCAAATTCAGATAAGGCTTTACCTCGCCCATCATAAGCAGAGAATCGGCTAAAATCCCATCCCGCTTGATTGAGCTGAGCTGTCGCACTTGCTAAACGTTGATCACTGCCGTCTAAATTAATAAGATAAGTCACAACTTTCATTTGCTTTCCTTCATTTAAACCGCAGTAGTCGGTTGAATTTGGCTGGGTAAAAACCCTGTAAATTTTTGAATCAGTGCGGCTCGGATGCGTCCTTCTGCTAATGATTCCAATTGATCTAGACTTTGTATACAGCCAAATTTAATCTCAGAATTAGATAAAGCTAATATAAATTTTTCCAAATCACGACCATCTTTTAAATAAGCAATATCAATATCATCTTTTAAAACGGCTTGATCAGATTGAATTGCTAAATGATTAGACAATCCCACTGGTAACAATTGATCAATGTTCCTAAATTTGAACTGAATTTGCTGGTCTAAAAGCTCTTTATTATTCTTAAAGAAAGTACTGAGCAAATCACGACTGAGAATATGAGGGCGATGATGAATTTCGTAATATCTGGTCATTCCCACACGATCTGCACTCAACATTTGAGCCGTTGAATATTTCGCTTCAGCTACCTTTCCAAAATTCTGCTGTAAGAATTTTCGGAAAATATATTTCATTTTCTTGATGAGTGTTGCTTGCCAATGTCCATATATCACCATCTGACCATCAATAAGAAAATCACTTAAATCAGACTGTTGATTGAAAAAGAAATCATCATTCAGATAAATAAAATGATTTGAAATCCCTTTAATATTCCACAACATACTTTCAATACTTAATGAATTGAATGTCGGTAAAGCAAACTCATAACCACGGAATAATTCTTGATGATCAACGATTTTTATTTTTTCAGCAGGACATAAACCTTGCTGGGAAAATTGGTCTAACCACAAAGGTGTTTGCTGATCCGTCACGACATAAATCGTGCCTGCATATGGAACATACTTAAGAATTGAGGCGATGCAGAAATAGATTTCATCGTTACTTGCAAAACGAGTATCATCCAAAGCATTTGGTGGTTCGTTTTGATTCATAAATTGACGGCGTTTATTTTTCAGAGAGATATCATTCCCATCGACCCATGCGATGACGATATCAAGCGGATGCAAACCTTGATTCATAAATCAAAACCTTCCATAAATACAGATTTACTGCCAAGCATCCTTGATCCAATCTGATGGCAATACATAACGATACCATTTACCACCACCACCATTGATTGCATCAGGTGGATTAATTTCACCGTGGAAAATAATAATCTTAACGCCTTCTGGTTTTACTGGTGCTTGGAAATAAGCAAATGGTATTTTTCTTAGACAATGATATTTATAGCTTTTACACCACTGATCATTCCAATAACTCAATTTTCCTTCTTTGTGAACAAACCAAGATAGATAAGCTTGCTCATTACGGAATTTCTGACGGATTTCATCAAAATTTTCACGAAAATACGGCAAAATATCAGGAAAAGCTCCTAACTTAAAACGATAAACCGAACTATTCCCCGTAATGCGCCAAGGTCGCTTCCAGTCATGAATAATCAGAAACTCACCTGGTTCTTGGAAGAAGCAATCTATATTATCTACGATGACAACATCGAGATCTAAAAACAGTGCATTGCCTTTTAAACCATACAGATCAGGTTCAAAAGTTGAGAGTTTATTCCACCCACGCTCTGGACTTCCTGCAGGCAAATCTAATGGAGGAATCGGGAAGCATTGTACATTCGGATCAATACCTTCTGTACGATCCGTTAAGCACACCATTTTAAAAGGTAAAGTAAGATGGCGTTGCACCATATTATATAAACGATTGACATACTCGGCACCGTACTTGGTTCCCCATTTCATGCACAAAATAATATTGTCTTCATGAGCTGCCGAATCTTGTTGAATGTCTGCCATCTGCTAACCTTAAATGCCTTAGATATTATTTTAAATGCGCGGGAAATCATCCCAAATCGTCAAAACAATATGCACTGAATGTTGAGCTATCTTAGCATAGACCTTGTAACTTTTTTTATTATTAATTCGTCAAACCCTTCAAGCCATTTATGTTTTTTTCACCTTATCAATTGATACCAAATAAATCTCGAGTGTAGATTTTTTCCATGACATCACTGAACATCGGCACCATACGATTGACAATAATCAGATCAGAAGCCGATTTAAATTTTTGTAAACTACTCATCACCGGATGTCCCAAATACTCTTTAACATCCAAAGTAGGCTCATAAATCACAATCTTTATACCCTCTTGAGCAAGTCCTTGTAATACATCATGAACCGCGGATTCTCTGAAATTATCTGAATCTGCTTTCATCGTTAGGCGAAATATACCCACACATGAAACATTATGACTCTTAATATCTTCAATGATCGCCTGTTTGCGAGTTTGGTTAGAGCGAATGATCGCTGAAATCAGCTCTTGAGGAGTATCATCATAATTAGCTAAAAGCTGTTTGGTATCTTTAGGCAAGCAATAACCTCCATAACCAAAAGAAGGATTATTGTAGTGATCACCGATGCGTTGATCCAAACCCACACCATTAATAATATCCAAAGCACTTAGTTTATTTTTTATACAATACGTGTCCAGCTCATTAAAAAATGCTACTCGCATTGCCAAATATGTATTTGAAAATAGTTTAATGGCCTCAGCTTCAGTTGAGTCAACACAGAGTAAAACTGCATCCTTTCTGACCGTAGCTTTTAAATACAATTTCGCAATCTTTTCTGCGCGTTTAGATCTTTCACCTACGATAATTCTAGATGGGTAGAGATTATCTTGTAAGGCCTGCCCCTCTCTCAAGA
Organism: Acinetobacter sp. P1(2025); assembly: GCF_051390655.1. Classification (NCBI taxonomy): domain Bacteria; kingdom Pseudomonadati; phylum Pseudomonadota; class Gammaproteobacteria; order Moraxellales; family Moraxellaceae; genus Acinetobacter; species Acinetobacter sp. P1(2025). Next base: position 34,831 of record NZ_JBPKBJ010000031.1, on the reverse strand, counting down.
ACTCTGGAGCAAATATTAAGTTCTTAAGTTTCAGCTTATTCGAAATTTCTTTGGTATAGCCCACAGGCACTGTAGATTTAATAATCATCAGCGCTTTTGGGTTTATTTTTTGAATATCATCGATGACAGATTCAATACTAGAAGTATCAAAATAGTTGGTTTCAGGATTATAGTTTGTTGGGGTTGCAATAATAATCAGCTTAGCATCCTGATAAGCACGCTCTTTTTCAGTCGTTGCCTCAAGATGCGACTCAGTTAAATAGTGTTGTATGCAAGTATCACTAATCGGTGAAACTTTTTGATTTAATAACTTTACGCGACTTTTATCAATATCTAGTAAAACCACATCATGCTGCTTAGCAAACAATAAGGCATTTGATAAACCCACATAGCCAGCACCCACTACAGTAATCTTCATTCGTTCTCTGATTTTATTCTTGATCTTAGTGACCAAGCTAAAGAAGTTAGATGAAAGATTAATGATGATTTAATTGCAATCTATTGACATTGTTTCAATAAAAAAGCGAAGCATGAGCTTCGCTTTCTTCGCAGAGTTTTACTTATTTAACGTAAGTTAACCAATCTGCATATTTATCATTACGACCTTGGACTGCATCAAAGAAAGTCTTTTGAATTTCTGTAGTAATCGGACCACGTGAACCACAACCAATTTGTCGGTCATCATACTCACGGATTGGTGTTACTTCAGCAGCTGTACCTGTGAAGAATGCTTCATCAGCGATATAGAATTCATCACGTGTGATACGGCGTTCGATCACTTCATAACCTAAATCTTTAGCAATCGTGATCACCGTTTGACGTGTAATTCCTTCTAATGCACCACCAGCCAAATCAGGTGTATGTAATACGCCATCTTTGATCAAGAATACATTCTCACCAGCGCCTTGGCAGACGAAACCTTGAGGGTCAAGCAACATTGCTTCGTCATAACCTGAACGTGCGACTTCTTGGTGTGCCAAGATAGAAACTGTGTAGTTACCACATGCTTTCGCTTTACACATCGTCACGTTTGGATGATGGTGAGTGAATGAAGAAGTTTTTACACGAATACCACGTGCCATCGCTTCTTCACCAAGATATGCGCCCCAACCCCATGCAGCTACAGCAGCATGAATCGTGTTATCTGTTGCAGCAATACCAAGTTTCTCAGAGCCAATCCAAATTAATGGACGAAGGTAGCAAGACGCTAATTTATTTTCACGAACAACGTCAATTTGTGCTTGTTCTAATGTCGCTTGATCAAATGGAACATTCATTTGATAAATTTTTGCTGAATTTAATAAGCGCTTAGTGTGATCTTGCAAACGGAAGATTGCTGTACCATTTGGGGTTTCATAGGCGCGGACACCTTCAAAGACGCCCATACTGTAGTGTAGTGTGTGAGTTAAGACATGAATTTTTGCATCACGCCAATCCACTAATTTTCCATCTTGCCAAATAAAACCATCACGATCAGCCAAACTCATCGCACATACTCCATTTTTTTACACAATCATTCACTTTCCAATGCTATTGCACTTGGATCAATTAACCTTTGCCATAACTTGCAAACGATCTCGCGGGTATCGTGCCAATCCGCAGCATTAACTTGCATAGATTGATTTGCAAGTGCTAAACGGTGGCTCTCAGCTCGTTCACGGAGATAAGCGTGTATTAATGCTGTGGCATCTTCACTGGATAAGCAGCCTGCTTTAGCAGCATCTTCTAGAATTCTTACATTATCGGAAAAATGGGCGAGATCTGTATTCGTCCCACTCCATGCAAGCACTGCATACTGTGCCATAAATTCGATGTCAACGATACCACCTGAGTCCTGTTTTAAATGAAAAATCCCATGTTTTTTTTGCTCAGAAGATGAACCCAAATGATCTTTCATTTTCTGACGCATTTTTAACACTTCTTGACGTACCTGATTTTCATCACGAACCTGAGTTAAGATTTGACAGCGTACCCGTTCAAATTGCTCACATAAACTTTTCTCACCTGCAATTGAACGTGCACGAACGAGCGCTTGATGTTCCCAAAGCCAAGCACTTTTTTGTTGATACTGCTCATAAGCTTTCAGACTCGTCACCAACATCCCTGCTTCACCAGACGGTCTTAATCGGGTATCAATTTCATAGACCCGACCATCAAGTGTTTGAGTAGTCATCAAGGACATAAATTTCTGAGCAACACGGATCGCAAACTCTGCACCACTGATCCCTTTACGTCCGTCAGTCTCTGTTTGCTCTTGAAAGTCATGAATAAATACTAAATCCAAATCAGAACCATAGCCTAACTCGATACCACCTAGCTTGCCATAACCAATGACGGCAAAAGCTTGCGCATCCAAACTACATCGTTGACCCTGACTGTTGACAGGGTAACCATGACGTTGCGCAATCGCTTGATAAGCTAAATTTAAAGTCGCTTGGACACATACTTCAGCAATATCTGTTAATGCATCTGAGACTTTCATTAAATGACTTTCAGCCAAAACATCACTGGCAGCTACAGCGAGTACGTTGCTCTTTTTAAACAACCTCAATACTCGCATTTGATCTTCAACCTGATCAATTTCAATGCGCATTAATTGTTGGCGTAAGGAATCTTCTAAATCTTTGCGTTGAGGCAACCCAAAGTCCATTGAAAGGAACTCATCCAACAAGACGGGGTATTGTGTTAACTCTTCACAGATCCACGGGCTTACTGTCGCCATTTTTACTAAACGCTGCAAAGCACCACGACTTTCCATCAACATGACTAAATAGACAGTTCGTCGTAATACAGACTCAACCAAGGGCATTAATCGTAATAAAGCCATTTGAGGTTGATCTGATTGTAAAATGGCTTCGACTAGATGAGGCCAAAATTTCTTAAGCCGTTCTAAAGCACTCGCAGGAATTTTACGTAGTGCTTGCCCATGCCAAAAATTTTGGATCAAGTTTTTAGCATCATCATCCAGAACTGCATTCAGACGTTGTTCTAGTTCTACAGAATCATCTATGGGAGCAGAGAACTCTTTCTCTTGAATGAGTTGTTTAAACTGAACTTTGACTTTATCTCTTTTTTGATTCAGAACATTTAAGAAAGAATTCCAATCACTAAAACCCAAGGTATCTATCATACGTTGGCGCAATTCAGGTTCAGACGGTAGAGATTGAGTTTGTTGATCATTTAATGCCTGAATTGCATGTTCAACTCGTCTTAAAAACAAATAAGCATCTTCAAGATCAAAAACAGCTTGCTGATCTAATAATTCAGCATCACCCAAATGATGCAAGTTAACTAAACATTGTCGATCTTGCAGCTCACGTCGGGAACCACCATAGATCAACTGAAAAACTTGCACGATAAACTCGATCTCACGTATTCCGCCAGCGCCTAATTTAATATCATCTTCGATATTACGGCGTAGAACCTCTCGCTCAATCATGGCTTTCATTTCACGCATCGCAGCGAATGCAGAATAATCAACATAACGCCGGAAGACGAATGGACGAGCCATATCCATCAAATCTTCGCCTTCTTTTCCACCTGTAATCACACGGGCTTTAATCCATGCATAACGTTCCCATTCACGCCCATGCTGGCTCAGATATTTTTCCAAACCTGTATGACTGATCGCTAAAGCTGAACCGTCACCCCACGGACGTAAACGCATATCCACACGGAAGACAAAACCATCCGCAGTGATATGGTCCAACAGATAAATTAACTTCTGTCCCCACAAAATACAGAATTGCTGAACATCAATACATTTACGACCATTAGTCTCACCTTGCTCATCAAAAGCAAAAATCAGATCAATATCACTGGATAAATTCAGCTCTTTTGCACCAAGTTTCCCCATTCCAATGACAATCAAATCCTGAACCTGACCTGAATAACCGATTGGCTCACCGTGTTTAGCAATCAATGGCTTTCGCGCAAAATCTTTCGCAACGCAGATACAAGCATCAGCAAAATCAGAAAGCTCTCGAGTCAGTGTCACTACATCGGTTAATTGGTTTGCATCTTGCCAAATCCAACGAAACATTAATTTAGCACGCAAAATACGCAATGCCTTCATCCATGCTTGCTCATCAGTCTGAACTGCAACCGTTTCTTGGACGGTTTGGTGAATCGTTTCGGTAGATAAAGAGGTTGAAAATTGATCTTTGCTATAGGCTTGTTCTAATTCTGATTGGTATAAATTTAAAACTTGTTCTGCATATTGGCTTGCAACTAAGGTTTTATGTAGCTGTTCCGCATTCATATAAAAAAGCTCAACTGATGTCAGGTCATCTCTAGTAGTTATATCAGTTACATCGTTATCTTTAAAATCACTTTAGACTAATTTCGCTTTCGATTTATGTTGTTCGGTAGATAATTCAGCATTTTGGCGTTCAGCAGGTAAGCGAACTTTAAAGACGGTGCCCTCACCTTCTTGAGATGTCACACTGATTTCACCATGGTTCAGCTCAACAAAACGCTTACACAAAGAAAGCCCTAAACCCGCACCTTTTTCACCAGCTGTGCCCTTTAAACTCACCGTCATACGTGGTTGAAATAAATTCTGTATCTGTTCTTCTGTCATTCCCAAACCAGAATCTTTGACTCGTATTTCCACGAATTCGCCCTGAGGTTGGGCTTGAATATAAACTTTTCCTGCGCCATCCGTATCCGTAAATTTCAATGCATTTGAAACAAGGTTTTGGATCAAAGAAGTCACCATATTCATATCTGCATAGATTTTAAGACTCTCATCTACTTCATTGATCAATTGGATATTTTTCTTCAACGCTAAGGTTTTTAAAATATCTGTCACGATATCGGTAATTTGTCTTAATTTAAAATTTATTGGGTGATATACAAAACGCCCACCTTCAGCCATTGCCCAATTCAACAAACTTTCCAACAGGTTGTAAGTCGACTGTAACGTCTCATAGAGATAGTCAGCGATGTTTTGGATACTAGATTCATCCAATGTATCGCGCTCTTTAGCCAAAATCTCTGAAAAACCCAATAAACCATGGAAGGGAGCGCGTAAATCATGGGAAATAATAGAAAAGAATTTTGTCTTGCTAAAATTTAATGCGGACTCTTGTTCGTATAATTCTTTGAGTTCATCGTGATTGAGTTTCAATTCAAGTTTTTGCATAAAGCTTTTACAATGGTCTTGTAAAAGTTGTTTTTGAACTGCACTAAAATCTCGGACAGCTTCATCAAACAAAATTAGATAACCTAAAGAGGTCTGATCTGGATGCCTCAGATGAACAGCGACAAGGGATTGTGCTTTAGATTTCAACGCATGTACAAACGAAAGTAAATTTGAATAATGTGGATGAGCTTCATCAATAAAATCATTATTTACAAATAGAGTATTCAAACTTTTCGTGACTTTTGTAGCGTCAATTGCAGTCAACTTTTCTGAACAGTGATGCCAAAAATAAGGCTCTTGATGAAAAATAAGTAAAGCTTTACCGACTTGCATTAATGTTTTATTGAATTGTAAGAACTGTTCAAGCAAATTTTGCTCTGAAGTGAGACCCAAAGAAAGAGAAATTTTACAAGCACTTAACTTGTCGGCTTGCTGTAATTCTAGTAATTGAATAGCCATGCTTGCCTCTCGGATATTATCGTTATTCGGTTATTTACGTTTTAATAAGAAAAAATGTGAAAACTATCACTACTATTAACAAACTTTAACATAAAAGGCAATTCTTGATTAGATCAATTCGCAACAAAACGTGAAATTTCATTAAATTTAAACGTATTGAATTATGTATCGAAGATTTATTTTTTTAGCTACATGTTGAATGTTTAAATCATCATAAATTTTTATCATCGCTTCTGATCATACTAAAAAGACTTAGTGGGTATTCTTTAATGACATAATCAACTTCAAGATAGCTTACCTTTTCAGAACACACTAAAGCCTGAGCAGTACAATCCTTTACAGTCTTCTATTTGTCTTGTTCATAATAATTGTCGATATATTCAGTTATCACTGCTCTCAATAGAATTTCCATCTATGAGTAAATCTTTTTGCTTTATCTAACCGAACAAAGAGCTGCAAGATCATTAAAAAAAATTTGTCATACTTTTATAATTAAATCTAACACTCAATACTCTTTTATATTTATTGTCGGAATAAAATTTTAAATTAAAAATGATTTGGCATTAAAAAACCCCAAGCCTTTAATACCAGCTTGGGGTCTTTGAATCTTGGTCCCGAGGGTCGGACTCGAACCGACACGTCATCTCTGACAGCGGATTTTGAGTCCGCCGCGTCTACCAATTTCACCACCTCGGGAAGAGTGCGATGCTTTGTGTTGCGTATGATAACCTGTTTGATTTTATTGTCAAACCCCATCTTTAACTTATTGTTCACTTTTAAATCATTCAGTTATTTTTCTTAGGAAGTTATCAGCAGCTCAGCGCAAAAATACAAAAAAGACTATACTACGCACAATTTCTGCAATGTTTTAGATGTATGCAACTTTCAGACTTTTCATTTGATCTCCCTGATGAACTTATAGCTCGCTATCCTCTAGAAAGCCGTAGCGCTTCGCGTTTACTTCATATCGATGATCAAGGTCATTACCATGATCATAGCTTTACTGATATTTTGGATTTATTAAACGAGGGTGATTTGCTCGTATTAAATGATACCAAAGTCATGAAGGCTCGCTTGAAAGGTAAACGTGCAACTGGTGGGGCAATTGAAGTTCTTGTTGAACGTATGCTGGACACACACACAGCTCACTGTCATATTAAATCAAGTAATTCACCTAAAGCTGGTGCAGAACTTTATATCGGTGAAGATTCAGTTCCAGTTACGGTACAAGGTCGCCATGAAAACCTGTTTGTGGTTGAGTTTTCACAACCGATTTTATCGGTACTTGATCAATACGGTCAGCTTCCTATTCCTCCTTATTTCAATCGTGAAGCAGAAGAAATTGATACAGAACGATATCAAACGGTTTTCCACGATCCTGAAAAAATTGCTAGCGTTGCTGCTCCAACAGCAAGTTTGCACTTTGACCAAGATTTATTAGAAAAATTAGCTGCAAAAGGTGTGCAAAAGACATTTGTGACTTTGCATGTCGGTGCAGGCACATTTATGCCAGTTCGTACAACAGACATTACCAATCACATTATGCACAGTGAATGGTGTGATGTTCCACAATCCACGATTGATCTTATTTTAGAAACCAAAGCACGTGGTAATAAAGTGATTGCAGTCGGTACGACAGCAACTCGTGCATTGGAAAGCGCGGCTCAAGCAAATGATGGCAAAATTGCTGCATGGACAGGTGATACCCAGATTTTCATTTATCCAGGCTACCAATTCTGTATCGTCGATCGTTTGATTACCAACTTCCATTTGCCCGAATCAACACTTTTAATGCTTGTTTCTGCGTTATCAAATCGAGATAACATTTTATCGGCTTATGAGCATGCAGTTAAAGAACGTTATCGTTTCTTTAGCTACGGTGATGCTATGCTAATAGACAAATTAATCGTTTGATTTAAATACGCTTATGCCGATCGATACAGTACAACAAGCATTACATATAAGACGTAAAAAAAATGCTCAAGTTTTTCGCAATATCGCTCGGCTGTGGGAAGCGGGACAATCATCACACACGGATCAAGCATTACTAGATGCCTTGCATCCGTGGCGTGAAGATCACAGCCTGCATTTTTTTAATATTTTGCCTTATTTATTGGCAACAATTAGTCTAAGTACTCTAATCTTTGGATATTTTCTACATCCCCATCTACAATTTATTTGGAGTTTCTTAGGTGCTTTTTTGACAGGTTTTCTTGCTTATCTACTTTATGAGTCAAAACAACCACTTGAACAAGTGATTGAATATTTAGAACAAAGAATGATTCAACTTCGTTATGGTTTAAACTTCCAACAACTCCCTGCTTATCTTCCGATTCAGGCGCAACCATTACTTGTAATAAGTAAATTGAAGCAATCTTTCCCACTGTTTAATCGTGGAACTGAATCAAATGAAATTACACATTATGCTTCTACCGTTTGGGACGATGGAACGACTAAACATCAAGTCCTGATTTTTAAATACCATTACGTAACTGAAATGCCAATTTTGCAAGATGGCAATAGCGATAAAAAAATCGTTAAAGAAATCCATAAAGATTTATGGGGTGCTTTTGTTTTTCAAATGCCGAATTTGGGCATTGCTATTAGTGATCAGCGCTCTCGTTTTTTTGAACCGTATACTCGCTCATGGCAAAGCAGTGATATTTTAATTAATCAGAAACTCAATATTTTTGGTCTAGATCAGCATCAACTTGCAAAAAGTATTAGCCCAAGTTTGACACTCAAGTTACATGATTTTTTTGAACATTTTTCAGGTGATTTAATTTATCATCATGAAGAACAGATTTTATGTTATCTCGGTGAACAAGATCTTTTCCGAATCACGAGTAAACATGATGCAATCAACGATATACCAGCATTGAGAGGTCATTTACGAACCATGACGATGCCTGAATATCAGCGTTTTCAACAATTGATGCTTAATTTAATTCAATAAATAGTCTATAAATCTTTTTAGAACAAAGATAAGTGGAATTTGCTCAGTTCCATTAAGGCAACAATAACGAGGTAATCATGACTGGTTTAATTATTTTCTTGGGGATTTTTGTTCTTTTGATTGTATGGGGCATTCATATTCGCAATACGATTGTACGCTACTTTAATGCGACCAAACGTGCGTGGTCAGAAGTGGCTAATTTTGAACGTCAAAAAGTTAAAACGCTTGAATCTTTAGAAACGACCTTGAGCCGTTACACTGAGTTTGAAAAATCAACCTTAGAAAAAGTAACTGAGCTTCGTCAGCAAATCCTTAATTTAAATGTTAATGATACTGATATTTCTCAACTACAAAGCATCGAAAAAATGAGCAAAGAACTCATTCGCAGTCTCAACGTTGTTGTTGAAAATTATCCTGAGCTGAAAGCAGATACGCTGTACAGCAAAATGATGGATGATATTCAGGAGCAAAATGAAAATGTCGGTGCTGCTATTACGATCTTTAACCGTAATGTTGAGTTATTCAACAATCATATCCAGATTTTCCCAAATAATTTGATTAATACAATGACATTATCCAAGAAAGAAATTCGTCCTTTCAAAGATAATTTAGCGACTGAAAATTTTGACTATAAACCAAATTTTTAAAAGCAAACTTATACATTTAAAAGCCAATTTCAGCTTTATCTTGAAATGGCTTTTTTATTTTTTCTCTATAGCTACATTTAGTAGTAGAACTACACACCATAATCAAGGAAAATAGCCGTTTTTGATCAGCGAACTGTTTTTTCGCCTTGATGGATTGGTGTCATGCAATTTGAAAAATTAGGTCAGTCGGGGCGCGCCCGTCGTGGTCGACTCACTTTAGAACATGGTGTTGTTGAGACACCTGTATTTATGCCCGTTGGTACTTACGGTACTGTAAAAGGCATGTTGCCTCGTGATATTGAAGAGATTCAAGCACAAATTATTTTGGGTAACACCTTCCATTTATATTTACGCCCTGGCTTAGAAGTGATTAAAGAGCACGGCGGTCTGCACGAGTTTATTCAATGGGATAAACCAATTTTGACTGACTCAGGTGGTTTCCAAGTATTTAGCTTGGGTGCAATGCGTAAAATCAAAGAGGAAGGCGTGACTTTCCGCTCTCCAATTGACGGTTCAAAAGTTTTCTTATCTCCTGAAATTTCGATGGAAATTCAGCACGTCTTAAATTCAGACATCGTGATGATTTTTGACGAATGCACACCTTATCCAGCAACACATGAAGAAGCTCAGAAATCATTACAGCTTTCTTTACGTTGGGCAAAACGTTGTAAAACCCACCACCACGATGAACTTAAGAATAAAAATGCATTATTCGGCATCATTCAAGGTGGTATGTACGAGGATTTGCGTGATGAATCTCTTGCAGGCTTACTCGAAGTAGGTTTCGATGGTTATGCGATTGGAGGTCTCTCTGTAGGTGAACCTAAAGAGGAAATGATCAAAGTTCTTGATTATTTACCAAACAAAATGCCTCAGGATAAACCTCGCTATTTGATGGGTGTAGGTAAGCCAGAAGATATCGTTGAAGCGGTTCGTCGCGGTGTTGATATGTTTGACTGCGTAATGCCTACACGTAATGCACGTAACGGTCATTATTTTGTCACTGATGGTCTGGTAAGAATTCGTAATAGCAAATATCGTCATGATAAAGGACCTTTAGACCCTCATTGCGACTGTTACACTTGTAAAAACTTTACTCGTGCCTATTTATATCATTTAGAGAAGTGCGGTGAGATGTTGGCATCGATGCTCGGTACGATTCATAACTTACGTTATTACCAACGCCTTACTCAAGGCATGCGTGATGCTCTAGATAATGGTACGTTTGACGAGTATGTTCAGGACTTTTATGCCCGTCGTGGTTTAGAGGTTCCACCCTGCCCTGAAGATTAATGTATAAGTAAATGCATCAAGATTTGCGCCTAAACGCAAGACAAGGTACATTGCAAAACGAATTGGAATTTAATCGTAATTTTTCGCTTTATCTTTTATTAGGAAATTAAAATGAGCTTTTTCATTTCTACCGCTCACGCTGCTCCTGCAGCAGCTCAAGGCCCAAGCTTAATGGCAAACTTATTGATGATTGCTGTTTTTATTGCAATCTTCTATTTCTTGATCTGGAGACCTCAAGCTAAACGTGCGAAAGAACACCGTTCTTTGATCGAAAGCTTAGGTGTAGGAAGTGAAATCGTTTTTGCTGGTGGTTTAATGGGGAAAATCACGAAGCTTGATGGTGACTTCGCTGTTGTTGAGTTAAGCCGTGGCGTAGAAGTAAAAATCCAACGTGCAAGTGTCATTTCAGTATTACCTGAAGGCACACTAAATAACCTTTAATCATAAAATAGTCGTGCCTCAGCACGACTTTTTCATTTAAGAAGAAAACGAATGCGTTACCCTGCATGGAAATATTTACTGATTCTCGTCGTTCTCGTGATCAGTACGTTATATGCACTTCCAAGTCTGTATCCTGATGAACCTGCTGTCCAAATTTCTGGTGCAAAAGCAGGTACACAAATTGATCAAACGGTTGTGCAAAAAGCTGAGCAGATTCTGAAAGCTGCCAACATCAGTAGCCATGATAATAGTTTCACCAACAATGCGGCATTATTACGTTTAGATACTTCAGAAGCTCAATTAAAAGCGAAAGAAGTGCTACGTCGTGATTTAGGTGAAGACTACGTGGTTGCACTTAACCTTGCGCCAACCACACCTGAATGGTTGCAAAAGATTGGTGCAAAACCGATGAAACTCGGTTTGGACTTACGTGGTGGTGTACACTTCTTGCTCGAAGTCGACATGGATAAAGCGATTAGCCAACGTATGGAAACATCGGCAACTGATCTGCGTCGTCAATTTCGTGACAACAAAATCAAATTTAATAATTTAGCACTGAATAACAATACCATTACTGTTCAGTTTGCTAATACAACTGACCGTGATGCAGCAGCAGATTTCTTACGTCGAAATGGCAATGAGTTCACACAACAAGCACTTGCAAGTACAGATGGTGCTTTATTAAAACTCAACTATACGGATGTTCGTCGTCAAGAAATTCAATCTTACGCGGTGAATCAAAACTTAACGACCCTACGTAATCGTATTAACGAGTTAGGTGTTGCTGAAGCATTGGTACAAACTCAGGGTAGCAACCGTATCGTGGTTGAGTTACCTGGCGTTCAAGATACTGCTGAAGCAAAACGTGTCTTAGGTCGTACAGCAAACTTAGAATTCCGTTTGGTTTCAGATAGCAATGATCAATATATTGATCCATACACTGGAAAATATAACGATCAACCTCTTCCTCCAGGTACTGAAGTTTTTGCTTTTGAATCACTGGACAGCGGTCGTCAGCTTCTACTTCAACGCAATCGTATTTTGACAGGTGAACGCGTTCAAAATGCAAGCTCTGGCTTTAGCCAAGACTCTGGTGGTGCAGAAGTTAATATTACGTTAGACACTGCTGGCGGTAAGTTAATGGCAGATGCAACACGTAATGCTGTTGGCAAACGTATGGCTGTATTGTTTATTGAAAATAAACAAAAAATTAGCTATGTCACTGATCCAGATACAGGTACTCAGACTGAAGTCCGCACACCGTATACTGAATCTGTTGTAATCAACGCTGCAACAATTCAAGCCGTTTTAGGATCTCAATTCCGTATTACAGGTCTTGATTCTCCTCAAGAAGCAGCCGAACTTGCTTTAATGTTACGTGCGGGTGCGCTTGCAGCGCCAATGTACTTTGTTGAAGAACGTGTTGTCGGTCCAAGCCTTGGTCAAGAAAATATTGATGCAGGTGTGTTATCTACTCAGATTGGTTTCATTCTTGTTGCAATCTGGATGGTGGTATTCTTCCGCTTGTTTGGTGTAATTGCGAATTTCGCTCTGGTATTTAACCTTGCGATGATTCTTACTGTTATGTCTTGGTTAGGTGCTTCCCTTACCCTTCCTGGTATTGCAGGTATCGTGATTGGCATCGGTATGGCTGTCGATGCAAACGTTCTGATCTGTGAACGAATACGAGAAGAAATGCTGTGGGGTGCCTCTCCAAAACAAGCCATTGTTGCGGGTTATGATCGAGCCTATAACACTATTTTTGACTCGAACTTAACGACGTTTATTGTTGCATTTATCTTATTCGCTATCGGTACAGGCCCGATCAAAGGCTTCGCTGTGACGCTTATGATTGGTATCGTATGTTCGATGTTTACTGCGATTACAGTAACACGTGCGATCGTACAACTCATTTATGGCAAACGCCGTAATTTGACTAAGTTGAGCATTTAAGGAGATTCATATGACTGATCTGACTCAACAAGACTCAAAACAATACGGTCGTCCTGATGATGCAAAAATCATCCCATTTATGAAGATAGCAAAACCTGCTGCAATCTTCTCAATCTTGCTGACCATCGTAAGTATCTTTTTTATTGCGACGAAAGGTCTAAACCTCGGTTTAGACTTTACAGGCGGTGTATCAGCTGAGTTGAATTATGCCCAGGCAGTTCAACCTGCTCAAGTTTCACAAGCATTAGATCGTGCTGGATTTAAAGACGCTGTTGTACAAACGTTAGGAAGTAATACTGACCTAATTGTACGTATGCCAGTACAAGAAGATTTAAACGTAGCAGACCTAAGTGAAACGATCACTAAAGCAGTACAGTTACCAAACAATGCTGCTGAAGTGCATAAAGTTGATGCTGTAGGTGGTCAAGTCGGTAATGAGCTATACATTCGCTCTGCTGGTGCATTAGCGCTTGCGATGATTCTGATGTTAATTTACGTGACTATTCGCTTTGAGTTCAAACTTGCGATGGGTGCTGTGTTATCGTTATTCCACGATATCATCATTATTATCGGTACATTTGCATTATTCCAATGGCAATTTGATCTAAGTGTACTTGCAGCGATTCTTGCGGTAATGGGTTTCTCACTTAACGATAACATCGTTGTCTCAGACCGTATTCGTGAAAATTTCCGTAAGATTCGCGGTGCGACACCACGTGAAATTGTCGATATTGCATTAACAGAAACTTTACGTCGTACCATTCACACCTCAATGACATTGTTACTTGTAGTTCTAGCAATGATGTTTGTTGGTGGTGATGGTCTGCATTTATTCTCTGTTGCAATGTTTGTCGGTGTATTCGTTGGTACCTATTCATCGATTTATATCGGAACAGCATTTGCATTATGGCGTGGTCTTAACCGTCAAGATTTTATTGTTCAAGTTAAACCTGAATTTGAAGAAGATCATATTCCTTAAGGTTTTCCACAAATACAGATTAAAAATGCCAGTGTTATCACTGGCATTTTTTGTGGGTGATCATTTTAAATTAGTATTTAGTCATGTTGAATTACCTGAATATCAGGAAACTGGAAACCTCTACAAGACAGTTCTGCTCGCCAAGCTATAGTCAATATAATTTTTTGATTCAACGAAAAGTTCTGATAACCAAATGTTCCAATTAAAGGATGTGAACACACCCCTCCCTGCTGTTCTGGATGTACATTTGTATTCAGAGTATTCAGATCCAAACGGATACCCAGACCTGAAGCTTTTAAAACAGCTTCTTTGGTCGTCCAAACTTTAAACCAGTACTCCCTATCTTCATCCAACTGTTGCCAAATTTCATATTCTTTGGGATGAAAAGCATGTTTAGCAAAAGCATCAAAACGCACTTTGCGTTCCAATTCCTCGAGATCAACACCAATATCCCCAATTTGATCACTTAGTCCTAACACATAACTTTCTTTGCTATGTGAATGGTTAAAGTTGAGCATATGAGAAGTTAAATAAGGTTTACCATGCTCATGTTTGGCAAAATCTAAATCAGCAACATCACATCCGAGATGTTGTGATAGTAATTGATTACGAAACTGCTTGATCTGTTGTTTTTTATAGTCATTAAATGAGCGAAAATCAGAAAAATCGCTTTGCTGTAAATCTAAAATGTTATCTAACGTTTGAACATGTAATTCAATCTTACGCTGACTCATCAATCATGTCCTTATTGATAAAAAAAACCCAAATTAAAATTTGGGTTTTGATGACACTCAAAAAATTATCGCTTAAATTTCTTTTCAGCCTTTTTGAATTTCTGAATATAACGACGCTTACGTGCTGCAACGCGCTCATCCACTTGAGACTTACGCCCTTCGAATGGATTTTCAGAAGTTTTAAAATCGATTTTTACAGGGGTGCCTTCCAGTTTATAAACCTTACGAAACACGTTTTCTAAATAGCGACGGTAATCCGCAGGTGTCTTATCCACTTTATTCCCGTGAATCACAATCGTTGGTGGATTTTGTCCACCCATATGCGCATAACGCATTTTGATACGACGACCACCAATTGAAGGCGGCTGATGTGCTTCAGTCGCATCATTTAGAATTTGCGTTAATTTAGCTGGTGATACTTTCAGATTTGAAGATTCATAGGCACGATGAATAGATGGGTATAATTCGCCTACACCTGTACCGTGTAAAGCTGAGATCAAATGAATCTTTGCCCAAGGAATGAAATCGAAACGACGTTCAACATCGAGTTTACATTGCTTACGATCGTACTCGGTCATGTTGTCCCATTTATTGATGGCAATCACCATCGCACGACCCGCTTCAAGCGCATAACCGATCAAATGTAAATCTTGTTCAACAATCCCTTCACGAGCATCAACTACAACGACAACTACATGTGCATCTTTCATTGCTTGCAAAGTTTTTACGATTGAGAATTTCTCAATCATTTCATCAACCTTACCTTTACGACGCACCCCTGCAGTATCAATCAACGTATATTGACGACCATCTCGTTCAAATGGGATATAAATCGAGTCACGTGTCGTACCTGGTTGGTCAAATGCAACTACACGTTCTTCACCAAGTAAGCGGTTGACCAATGTTGATTTACCAACGTTAGGACGACCAATAATGGCTAATCGTAAACCCGTGTTTTTATTATGCTCTTCTGGATTCTCATCTTCAGGTACTTCAGCTAATACCTCTTCAAGCATTTGCTGAACACCACGACCATGACTCGCAGCAACTTGCATCGGTTCACCCATACCGAGCTTATAAAACTCAACAAGAGCTGCTTCAGCATGTACACCATCAACTTTGTTAGCAACTAAGTAAACTTTTTTACCCAATGTACGTAGTTCACGGGCAATTTGCTCATCTGATGCTAAAAGTCCAGCACGTGCATCAACTACAAAGATAATAATATCAGCTTCATGGATCGCAGTTTTTGACTGCTCCGCCATGTAAGAGTCAATACCACCCTCATTTTCACCGATACCACCTGTATCAACCACAATAAAGGATTTGTTTTGATAAACCGCGTCACCATATTTGCGGTCACGAGTTAAACCAGCGAAGTCAGCAACCAAAGCATCACGGCTTTTTGTGATTTGGTTAAATAGCGTTGATTTTCCGACGTTTGGACGACCAATGAGCGCAATAACGGGTTTCATAAATTAACCTTAATTCAGACGAGCCATCGTTGATGACAGCATTCTAGAAACAGTATGGAAGATTTTGGTGATTTAAAAAATCACAATAAAAATTCGGGGTTTTGTATACACAAATACCCCGATCATTCTTTTATTAGCAACTGCTAATTAAACATTTTAACACAAGCGTAGGAAAAATTAACGATTCTGCCAAATGCTTAATGCACCTTTTCGTGTTGCCACATAAAGTTGGTCATTGATGACACGTAAGGACTGCACTTCACCGCTGGTTTTTGCACGCCCAACTAGTTTACCCGACGCTGGATCAATCAAATGCAAAACACCATCTAGATCACCAACCACAAGGTTTTGACCAAGTACAACTGGGTTACTCAGTTGGCGATTCAGTAATTCTTCATTTTGCCAAACCAACTCACCTGTCGCTAAATTGTAAGCATTTAATTTGCCATCAACAGTTGAGATGAAAACTTTATCTTCTGCGACTTCAGGACGATTAGTACTACTTGCATCCTCGCTCCACACCACACGTTGTGTCGCTAAGTCAGTGACAGTGACTTGACCTTGGAAGCTTGTTGTAACCAAATATTGACCAGCAACAACAGGATCACCAACAATGTCGATTAAACGCTGGATGTCTGAACGCCCTTCACTGATTGCAACACGGCGTTGGAAACGTGGGACTCCACTAATTACATCCAAGCCATAAACATAAGCATTTGCAGAAGCCACTAAAACTGTTCGCTCATCTAATGCCACTGGTGCTGGTTGACCACGTAGACTGAATTGAACATTTGGTAATTTATAAGCCCAAACTTGCTGCCCTGTAGCTGCATCATGAGCAAAAACAGTACCGTCATTTGCAATCGTAATCACACGCCCTGATTGGATTAATGATGGAGATAAAATGGCACCAGACAATTGTGCTGTCCACTTTTGTTCGCCAGTCATTTGATCAAGAGCAAATAATTGACCTTTTCGGTTGCCGATAATCACGATGCCTTCAGCAGCTTCCACGCCAGCAGTTAGCTCTTGTTTGGTAATTTTACTTTTCCAAAGTCGATCTTTACCTTTGTAAGCAGAAACCTGACCGTCCGGATCAATCGCAAAAATCACACCGTTATCTGTGTCCAATTGCAAACGTAATGCTTCAGCAGCATTCGTTGAAGAAACACTTTGCGAAAATACAAGGTTAAGACTTTGTTGTTGCTGTATTTTTGGCAAAGGGTTCGGTTTTGCTTCTTTAACTTTGTTGCTCGAACATCCAACCAATAAGGCTGAAGCAACTGCAATTGCCAAAGGGAGTTTTAGTATATTCTGCATTAAGACTCATCCACTTTAGTATCTAAGATTGGGCGTTCAAAATCAGGATCATCTACTAAAACGCCAACACTTTCGAGTTTAATTTGTAAAAGCTGACGTTCTTGCTTACGTTTAAGTACATTATTCCATGCACTTTGATACGCCTTACGTGCAGATTCAACATCTTTTTTAGCAACATAAATATCGCCACGCAACTCATCTACTGTTGCTTTAAAAGCAGGTTCAGAAACATTAGATAAGGTTTTTAGAGCCTCATCATATTTTTTCTGAGCCAATTGAGAATCAGCTAAACGTATTTTCACAATTTGCATTAAACCTGCATCTTTAACTTTTGAGTTTTCGACTTTCTTTAATGCTTTTTCAGCTGCAGCATAATCTTGTTTTTCATATGCTAGCTTAGCCAAAATGAATTGCGTCTGAATTGCTTGCACTGAATCAGCATCATCTTTCACAATCTTATCAGCAGCTTCTGATACCGTCGCAAAAGCATTGGGTTGACCCGCAACCGCTTTAGCTTCGTCCATGAGCTTTTGGACTTTAGCTGTTTGATTCTGTGATTCAGCCAAATTCTTTTTTTGCCAATATTCCCAACCAAAAAAGGCAATCAAGGCAATGAGAATTCCGCTAATCATGGCAGAACCATATTTTTTGGCAAACGACTTTAAACTGTCGAGTTGTTCTTCATCACTTAAGCTCATGTGATTGTCCTTTTCCTAAATATTGTGCAATTTATTGTTTAAATTTTTCGAGCAAAAATGCTGTCAATTCAGTAACCGCAACCTGAGATTGTTCCCCTGTCGCAAGCTCTTTAACCAGAAGTTGTCGTGATTCCCACTCACGCTCACCTAAAATCACCGCATAGATCGCGCCAGATTGATCCGCTTTTTTCATTTGGCTCTTCATGCTGCCCTGAGAACCCGTTTTGAAACGAATCGAACTGTTGACTGCTTCTAACTGATCACGGACTTGTTCAGCCAGTACCAATGCTTTCGCTTGGTAAGCAGGCTCAGCCAACAAGAACACTTCACAATCACGAACTGGTTTAGCTTGCTCAACTTGCTCAAGTAAAAGTAGCAAACGCTCCATCCCCATCGCAAAGCCGACTGCAGGAACCGATTGATCTGCTTTACCTTTGAGTTGTCCAACTAAACCATCATAACGACCACCAGCACATACTGTACCTTGTGAACCCAACATGGTTGTTGTCCATTCAAATACAGTTTTGTTGTAGTAGTCTAAACCACGTACTAACTTTTGATTAATAACAAACTGAATGCCAGCATCTGTTAAATATTGCTGTAATTGGTTGAAATGGTTTAATGAGTCTTCTTTCAAGAAATCATGTAGCTTCGGTGCATTTTCTAGAATTTTTTGTGTCGACTCAATTTTAGAATCTAGGATACGAAGCGGATTCGTAGTCAAACGACGCTGTGAATCCTCATCTAATGCATCTTTATGCTCGTTGAGAAAGGCAACCAATGCATTACGATATTCTGTACGCTCATCAGTTTCGCCTAAAGTGTTTAACTCAAGTTGAACTTTATCCGCGACACCCATACGCTTCCACAAACGCGCCGTCATAAGGATGATTTCAGCATCAATATCTGGTGTTGCTACACCAAAAGTTTCGACACCAAATTGGTGGAACTGACGGTAGCGACCTTTTTGTGGTTTTTCATAGCGGAACATTGGACCGACATACCATACACGTGGAGTTGCCCCACGAAGTAAGTTATGTTCCAACATTGCACGCACACAACCTGCAGTACCTTCAGGACGTAAGGTTAATGATTCAGGTGGATTACCTTTATCAAAAAAGGTATACATTTCTTTTTCAACGATATCCGTTGCATCGCCAATCGCGCGCTTAAATAAACCAGTTTGCTCGACAATAGGTAAACGAATTTGCTGATAACCGTATGCATCCATCAAAGATGCAAGTTGTTGTTCCAGACTTCTCCATGCCGCAGTTTGCGATGGAAGGGTGTCATTAAAACCTTTAATAGCGACAATTGAACTCATGATGAACTACGAATAATTTCTTTAGATTTTGCTTCTTCAAGCTCTTGAACACGTTGACGAACCATCGACTCGATTTCATCAACCAACTGATTTGTATCAATCAAATGGCTTTTTTCACCATTGCGATAAACTAGTGAACGCGGCGACGCACCAACGACACCAATATCAGCTTCTTTAGCTTCCCCTGGTCCGTTGACTTTACAGCCAATCACAGATACGTCCATTGGTGTGCGGATATCTTCCAAACGTTCTTCCAATGCTTGCATCACTTGAATAACATTAAATTCTTGACGTGAACAACTTGGACATGCAATGAAATTAATGCCATTCGAACGTAAACCTAATGATTTTAAAATATCAAAACCAATTTTAATTTCATCTTCTGGTTCTGCAGCTAGCGAGATACGCATGGTATCGCCGATGCCTTCCATCAGTAACCCACCAAGTGCAATTGCTGATTTCACCGTTCCAGTACGATAGATGCCTGCCTCAGTCACACCGAGATGCAGAGGATTATCAATCTGTTGTGATAATAAACGGTATGCATCCATAGTTAAAAATACATTCGATGCTTTTACACTAACCTTAAATTCATGAAAGTCTAAACGATCTAAGATATCAATATGACGCATCGCTGACTCAAGCAATGCCTGACCCGTTGGTTCGCCATATTTGACTTGCAGATCTTTCTCTAAAGAACCTGCATTCACCCCGATACGAATTGAAATGCCATGATGTTTTGCAGCAGCAACGACTTCACGCACTTTTTGATCTGAGCCAATATTACCTGGGTTGATACGAAGACAATCTGCCCCGTAATCCGCGACAGCCAAAGCAATACGATGGTCAAAATGAATATCAGCAACCAAAGGAACCGAAACGCGTTTTCTAATCGCACCGAAAGCTTCAGCAGCCTCCATAGATGGCACTGAAACACGCATGATATCGGCACCTGCATCTACACAACGCTGAATTTGTGCAACTGTGGCATCGACATCACAAGTTTCTGTATTTGTCATACTTTGAACACTAATCGGCGCATCACCACCGACATACACCGAACCAACACGAATTTTTCGTGTCGGGCGGCGCTTAATTGGGTTCACAATCATCGTATAGCTCTACTCTATTTGGCATTAACGAGACAAACGGAATTCTGCTTTTCCATTAACGGTGTATGGAGATAAGGAGATTTGCTCTTGGTTTAAACTCAATGACACAGCAGTTGCATCATCCAAACGTATTTGGAATGGTGACTCACCACTGAGTGTCAATGTAGATGATTGACGACCTGTTGCCAACACTTTACCAGTCGCATCAACAATATGAACTGATGTTGGACGACTAAAACTAAGCACCAACTGATCACCTGAAGTAGTTACGGTATTGCCCATTGGAAGAATTTCGACATCTGAATTCGTCACTTTTGGTACATCAACTTCATCTTTTTGACTTGAGGTCCAGTTCTGTACAGCCATTACAGCCAACCACCCCAAAACAAGTACAGCAACTAAAATCGATAAACGTTTTAGCCATTTACGATTACGTACACTTTTAGAGCCTGAAAGTTTCCCCATAATTTTAATTGGAGAGTTATTCAAAGCATGATTTGCTTTTAAGCCTGTATCGTTTGCGTAGATTTCATCAAAGCGTTGAATGATCACACTGGCATCTGCATTTAAGCATTTGGCATACGCACGATAGTAACCTTTGATGAAAGTTGCTTCTGGCAATGATTTATAATCATCTTGCTCTAATGCCGTTAACGTTTTAACAGGCATATTCAAAACGTTTGCAATCTCTTCAAGTTCTTTCTTTTGTGCAATACGAATTTGACGCAAATACTCACCTGGTCGTTGAATATTTCCTAACGTAGACGAAGGTGAGGTTGAGCCAGTTGGCTGATGTGAATTTGGATTTATTTCCATACGGCCTCAGTACTGTACTGTAATTGCAAATAACGTTGATATTCTGGACTATCAGGAAATAAAGCACGCATTTGATTCACTAATACTTGCATTCCTAATTGATCCGCATTCGCTCGAGCAATGCGTATACCGATCCAAAGTGCACGAGCACCTTGATTTTTCTGCCCGACATTACGAACGTATTGTTCATAAAGTTGCGATGCATCTCTATTATTTTGTTGCAAATAGAAAATTTCGGACAACTCTAACATTGAAATTGTCGAATTTCGATTTGCTTGTAAGGCTTGCTTGAATGATTTTTCAGCATTCGCAACATCACCCAGTTTTAAATAGATTCGACCCAAGTTTTCCAACGATTGGTAACGCTGTTCGTAACCTAACGTCGCACCTGCAACGGTAAATTGCTCAATCGCCTCATTATAACGTTGCATTTGATACAAATATGTACCGTAATTATTACGAGCTTGGGCATTATCGGGTTCTGAAGAGATTGCTCGCTTAAAATAAGCTTCTGCTTTCTCCATGTTTGGTTTGCTGCCTTCTTGTTGCAACAAAACACCCATCATCATATTGGCAGTAGCATCACGTGGATCAATTTTTAAAGCTTGATCAAGGGAACGTTTCGCTGAATCTAAATCACGTGTTCGAATATATTCAGCAGCGAGTTGAGTTCGGACTTGTACTGCCTTTTCTGGATCTTTTCTTAACGTTGTTGATTGGCAGGCAGTCAAACCTAATACAGTAAACACAACAGTAGTAGCTAAAATCGTTTTTAGTCGAGTTGTATTCAACGCTTTTCCCCTAAGATTATCCTTGTGTACGCAATATTTCTTGTCGTTGCGCCACTTTCTTTTTCCATTGTTCTGCACGGCGAGTTCGGTCTGCAACTTGCCCAACCAATTGACCACATGCTGCATCAATATCATCACCACGTGTCTGACGAATCGTACACACAAATCCTGCATCAGACAAAGTTTTTTGGAATGCAATAATACGATTTCTGCTTGAACGGCCGTATGGCGCATGCGGAAATGGATTAAATGGAATCAGGTTGATTTTACTTGGTAGATTTTTTAATAATTTTAATAATTGTTGAGCATGCTCAGGCTGATCATTGACACCTTCAAGCATGACATATTCAATCGTGACATGACGACGTGCGCTTTCATTACCATCTTTGGCTAAATAGCGCTGACAAGCAGCGATTAACTGTGCCAATGGGTATTTTTTATTAATTGGTACTAACTCGTTACGCAACTCATCATTTGGCGCATGTAAAGAAATTGCCAAAGCAACATCAATATCTTGTGCGAGTTGGTCAATCTTCGGTACTACACCCGAGGTCGATAAAGTTACACGACGTTTAGACATCCCATATGCGAAATCATCTAGCATCAACTGCATAGAACTCAACACCGCATCATAATTCAGTAATGGCTCACCCATACCCATCATTACGACATTAGTTACAGTTCTTTCGCGCTCAGCTACAGGCACATCTTCCATATAAGAATAATTTGCCATCCAAAGCTGACCAATAATTTCAGCAGGTGTTAAGTCACGTTGGAAACCTTGTTTACCCGTTGAACAGAATGAACAATCAAGCGCACATCCAACCTGAGATGAAATACAAAGTGTTTTACGCGCACCCGTTTTATCTTCTGCTGGAATGAGTACAGTCTCAACTAAAGACCCCGCACCATCTCCTACACGGAAAACCCATTTACGAGTGCCGTCTTTAGAATAATTACGGTGTACAACTTCAGGAGCTTTGATTTCACAAATTTTTTCTAATTTTTCGCGAAGTTTGCCGGAGATATTGGTCATCTCAGCAAAATCAGTAACAAAATATTGATGAATCCATTTCATCACTTGACCAGCGCGAAACTTCTTTTCACCTAATTCTTCAAAAAAGGTCTCTAATTCTGTACGTGACATGCCAAGTAAGTTTACTTTTTTATCGGCAGCTTGGACGACAGATGTAGAAACAGACTGTTGTTTTTCATCCAAATTTTCTGATGAAACGACCACTGCAGAACTCATGTATATTTACCTAAACGATATCAGCACTAGAAAATATTGTGCATTATCCACACAATTCAATCTATAAAAAACAAAAAACCAGATAAGTAGTATACCACTTATCTGGCTTGAATACTTTGGATTAACGAGTGCGTGGGCAAATCTCGTTATCAGCAAAGAAGTAAGCGATTTCACGCTCAGCAGAAGCTACTGAGTCAGAACCGTGAGCAGCATTTTCATCAATGCTTACAGCGAAGTCAGCACGAATCGTACCTGGAGCAGCTTCTTTAGGGTTTGTAGCACCTAAGATTTCGCGGTGAGCAAGAACTGCATTTTCACCTTCAAGAACTGATACAACAACTGGACCAGAAGTCATGAAAGCAACTAAATCACCAAAGAAACCACGTTCTTTGTGCTCTGCATAAAAACCTTCAGCATCAGCTTGAGAAAGGTGTTTCATTTTAGTCGCAACGATTTTCAAACCCGCTTTTTCGAAACGAGCAAAAATGTCACCGATGTGGTTTTTAGAAACTGCATCTGGTTTTACGATAGATAAAGTACGTTCAATCGCCATGATTGACTCCTATTATGTGTAAACTAAAAAAATTTGCCGCATTATACCGATGTAATCGTTAATAATCAGCTTGAATATCTAAAAGTTCTGAGATTTCTGATAAATTTTTAACGAACTTCGTCTAACCAAGCCATTTGAATGGCTTCAAGCAAACCCTCTGTCGACTTATTTGGATCATCGCTAAAGTCTGGTAATGCGCAAACCCATGCATGTAAATCAGTAAAACGAATCCATTGTGGATCCACATCTGGATGTGCTTCAGTGAGTTCAATCGCAATATCAATCGTATCTGTCCAACGTAAACCCATGAGTTAACCTAATAGAATGTGATTATTGAACGTACTTTAACAAATGATGTGTTTTAAGAGATAGTGATGACCATCAAAAACATCACAAAATCACGTTAAAACTTGGCGCGAGTAAGATAATGGTGCTAGCTACCGATGCACCAATGATCGCACCAACAATCACATCACTCGGATAATGCAGACCAAGCACCATACGAGATAAAGCGACCAGTATGGTAAACGGCAACATCAGAATGAGTAAAAGTGGTTGTATATAACCTAATGTGATTGTCACCATCACTGCGTGCAAAGTGTGCCCCGAAGGAAAGCTAAAATGATCTAAAGGTCGCTCACCTAGTACAATCACCTGATGCACTTGATAAGGTCGAGGACGGGTCGTTTTATTTTTCAAGAATTTATAAATGAGTGTCCCTATAGAACCCATCACAACGAGATAGAGTATATTCAGACCGTATGCCACACCCTGCATTGTCCAAACAGACAACAACATGATATACCAAAATGGTCCATCTCCCAAACGACTAATCGTTTTAAAAAATAGTGCAATACGTTGTGACTGTGATAGATGGTTAAGGTAAACACAGCCTTTTAAATCGAGATCGAGCATTTTTATTTTTGCATTTTCAAATTTCATATTTTTTCTCCTCTTAATGAGAATTGCTTAAGTCACGGTCATGGGAGACTCCTTTGCGACCTGATACAGTGCTTGTTCTAATTGTTGTACGGGATACTGCCAACTATTCGACTGAACACTTTCACTTGCCAGTTGTCCCATTGCTCTCAATTGCGTTATCGCAGGTAAATTACAGATTAATTCAACAAATTCAGTTGTGTTACCCAAAGGTGTTAGCCACCCGGTCTGACCATGTTTGACGTGCTGATGAGCACAAACATAATCATAAGCAACAACGGCTAGACCACTTGCTATCGCTTCTAAAACTACATTCCCAAACGTATCTGCCTGACTAGCGAAGGTAAAAACGTCCGCACTCGCGTAAGCAGCGGCAAGATCTTGTCCACTCAAATTACCAGTAAAAATAATATTTTTTGAGTTTGCTAATTTTGTTAGACGGAAACGATCAGGACCATCGCCAACGATCACAAACTTAATATTGCAACCTTGCTGAGCTTGTAATGCATGAAAGCTCTTAATGAGAACATCTACTTCTTTTTCAGGAGATAAACGACCCACATATAGCATCACGCGAGTATCTGTATCAGCCCCCCAACTTTGACGTAGTTTTTGAGAGCGATGCTTGGGCGAAAATTTTTCTACATCCACTCCACGACCAACCACGACCAACGGACATGTCACACCAAAACTGCGTAATGCTTGTTCAGTAAATTGGCTAGGGACACAGGTTACGTCAGTACTGTTATGAAACCATGTTAGATATCGCTGGATGGGTTTGACTAAAAAAGCCAAATCAAAAAAACGACTAAAATCATGGAAAGCTGAATGAAATCCACTTGAGACTGCAATTTTTTTACTTTTCGCAGCTTGTAAGGCTGTTAAACCTAATGGCCCCTCTGTCACGATATGCACAACATCTGGCGCGAAATTTTCAAAAGCTTTGGAAACTTTAAGATATTGTGGCCAACCGAACTGAACACTTGGGTATTTGGGTACAGGTTGTGACAGCACTAAGCACTCTTGATCAGGGTGAAATTCTGTACATACTTCTTTTTGGATCGGGCGTACCAATAAAATTTTATGCCCTAATCTTTGTAATCCTTGACACAATTGCATCATCGACATCGCGACACCATTAATTTCTGGTGGCCAAGTTTCAGTAACGATTGCGATTCTTAAACGTGGGCGAACTAAATCTCGAAGTTCAGACAATTCATCTTGTTTGTTTTTAAGTTGCTTCCTTTTAAAGTAAAACTTAAAGCTTTCAGGAAACTGTTCTTGCTCTAAAAGAGATGTCGCGTATGTACTTTGCATATCGCCATCCATTTGTGTCGTTATTTTCATGTTTTAAAGCTTATAAATATTTTTTGACACTTTAATGATCAGGATATGACAGTTTTTTGACAAGCTATAACAACAAATGCCCAATATCGGATAAATACTGGGCATTTTATAAAATATAGAAAAACTATTGTATTGGATTATCTATCGCAAAGATCTGCTGATCTTCTAAACGATATGCAAGCAACTGCTGCCCCCAAACACAACCACCATCTACATTCTGAATGTTGGCGTTAATTGTTTTTCCCTGTAAAGCTGCCCAATGCCCAAAAATAATATGGTGTGTTTTCGCAGCCAAACTCTCATATTCAAACCAAGGCTTAAACCCTTCAGGCATTGGAACATCTAAAGCATCTTTAAATTTAAACTCTAAACGTCCATCAATATCCGTTAAACGCATACGAGTCAGATAATTGGTAATACATCGTAAACGCTCAGCACCCGATAATTCATCAGTCCACAAATCAGGTTGCTCTCCATACATTTCTCGCAGAAAAGCATCCAAAACGCCCAGATCTTCATGTCCGACAGCGTGTTGCACCTCTTGAGCAAGCTCCACGGTTTTTTCAGCTGACCAAATATGGGGAATCCCAGCATGGGTAATAAGCGTAGTGGAATTAGGCGACACACTTAATGGCTGTTTACGCAACCAATCGATGAGTTCATCACCATCAATCGCATCAATTACATCTTGAGTCCGATCTTTGTCTTTGATTTTCTTAAACCCACGTGCACAGGCGATCAAGGTCAGATCATGATTACCTAATACAGTAGCAGCAGCACCACGATCAGCAAGTTTTTTGACGAAACGCAATACACCGACCGAGTTTTCACCACGCGCGACCAAATCACCAGCAAACCAAAGAAAATCCTGATCAGGATCGAAACGGATCTCTTTTAAAAGTGCTTTTAATGCTTCAAAGCAACCCTGCACATCACCAATCACATAGTTATAGCGTTTAGACATCAAGACACCATTTGGTCAGATAAAGCCACAAAGTCAGCCAAACTTAATGTTTCAGGACGAGCCATCGGATCTACACCAGCTTTTTCAAAGCCGTCTTCAGCCAACATACCTTTCAAACTATTACGCAATGTTTTACGACGTTGTGTAAAGACGTGCCCAACTAAGCGAGCCAAAGCTTTTTCATTTTTTGCAATAATTGGCTTCGTCTCATAAGGCTCCAAACGAAACACGGCTGAAGTCACTTTAGGTGGTGGGTTAAAGGAACCTGGTGGCACTTCAAATAAGAACGTTGGTTTACAGTAATACTGAATCATTACAGATAAACGTCCATATTCTTTGGTGTTTGGCTCGGCAGTAATACGATCCACTACTTCTTTCTGCAGCATGAAATGCATGTCTTTGACTTTATCGCCAAACTCTAAGAGATGAAAAAGCAATGGCGTTGAAATATTGTACGGTAAATTCCCTACTACGCGGAGCGGACGCCCTTCTTGGAATAATTGGGTAAAGTCATATTTCAAAGCATCTGCTTCAACAATAGTGAGTCGCTCTGGATGTGGTACTCGACCAGGCAAACCTGCTGCCAAATCTCGGTCAAGTTCGACTACGGTTAAAGCATCGCACTCACCGATCAAGGGTGAAGTCAAAGCCGCTAAACCTGGACCAATTTCAACTATATTATCGCCCGCACGAGGATTCACTGAGCGTACAATTTTGGCAATCACACGTTGATCATGTAAAAAGTTTTGACCAAAACGTTTTCGAGCCTGATGCCCTTCATCTTTAGGGTTTAGGGCATTAATTTGATACATAATAATTCCAATGCGAATAATTGGCTCGTTAATCAATCACGAGCGAGATCAAGTGCTAAATCAACTGCGACATGCAAGCTAGACGCTTTTGCTTGCCCAGTACCAGCAAGAGAAAGTGCTGTACCATGATCAACCGAAGTTCGAATAAATGGCAAGCCTAAAGTAATATTGACTGCTTCACCAAAGCCCTGTGATTTTAGCACAGGTAAACCTTGATCGTGATACATGGCTAAAACTGCATCCGCATCTTTTAAATTTTCAGAGGTAAATAAAGTATCTGCTGGTAAGCTCAGACTCATTTGGACACCTTGAGCACGATACTCTTCCAAAACAGGATTGATCACATCAATCTCTTCACGTCCTAAATAACCATCTTCACCTGCATGCGGATTCAACCCACATACCAAAATACGTGGTTGGTTAATTTTAAATTTTGTTTTTAAATCATGAATCAAGATATCAATGACTTGATGTAATCGCTCTTGAGTAATGGCGTCTGGAACATTACGTAATGGTAAATGCGTTGTCGCCAATGCTACACGTAAAGTTTTAGTTGCTAGCATCATCACAACACGATCAACGTGAGCAAACTCTTGGTAATATTCAGTATGTCCACTAAAGACAATGCCTGCATCATTGATAATCGACTTTTGTACAGGAGCTGTCGCAACACCTACGCTTTTTCCAGACAAGGCATAATCAGCTGAACGATGAAGTTGTTCTAATACATAAGAAGCATTCTCGGCATCTAAACAGCCTAAAATAACAGGTTTAGCAAGAGCAATATGCTCGACGTATAATTGACCATTCAAACTCGGTTCAGTCTGGCCTGAGTATAGAACTAATTCAACCTCAAGCCCGAGTTGTTCTATCCGCTGTTTCAACATATCTATATCAGCTAAAACGACAACGGGACGCAGATCTTCTCTATTTGCCAAATTAAGACAAATATCAGGACCGATGCCAGCTGGCTCACCTGACGTGACATATAACGGCAGCATCTTACAGACCTAACTTGATTTCAATTCTAACTATTATATACCGCTATTAAATTTTGATTGAGTGCATTTGCTTTATTTTTGGTACTCAGTGAAATATCAAAAATAATTTGAGCAAAATTTTAAAAAGTATTCACAAATTGAATTTATCTTGCTCAAGGCACTTTTACTTTTGGCAAATTAGATGGCACTAAGTTAGAAGGTGAGAAAGTTGGTGTTCTCGTCCATGGATTAATTTTAGGCTTATCTTTTTTCTCAGGTTGAGCAACCACGATTGCTTGCGGCTTTTCCTTTTTCTCAATAGTGATCGTTGTATTCGCAGTTTTCTCAGTCACAACTACAGTGCTTGCAGCTTTATCAGCCACAGGATTAATCGTAGTTTCTTTTTTATCGCTAGTTTGTTGAACAAGCTCAGTCTGTAATTCTTTCTTCTCAATTACATTTGATACAACTGTGCTGCTCATTGGAGTTGTATAAGGCTGAGCAGCAAGCACTCCTTGTTTCACAACAGTTTGAGTCGAAGGTTTCACTGTTTGAGTTGCAGCAGCTGAACTCGATGTTCCCTGAAGATTCATCGGATCAACTGGAATTTCGATAGGTTTCATTTCAGCTGTGACAGCCATCATCGGATCAACATGTTCGTTACCACGGCTTTCCAAAACCTCAAGTTTGCGTGTCGATCCTTCCTTCGGCTGAAATTCTGAATAATTTGTAATACTATTTCTATCCACCCATTTATAGAGCTTCCGAGCATGTGTTTGGGTTATGCTTAACTGTAAAAGCAAGACAGCTATGGCAATTTTTAAAAAAAACGACGAGTCCATCAAATTCCCCCAAAAAACATATAAGTACTTCTATTTTTTAAATATTTGGTATAAAAATAATAGGGCAGTTTTGAGTACCTAACAAGCTAAAATTCGTTTCTGACACTTAATTTTAAGAACATTACAAAACTGGTCGAATATTCACAAAATATGACATTTCCAAAGGATTATTGTTGTGGTGATCAATTTATTCATGTAGAATTCGGTCTCCTTTTGTTTGGGCGATTCCTTGCTCAAACCAACTATAATAGGTAGTGGTTAATGAAAACTCTCAGCGCTAAGCCAGCTGAAGTTCAACACGACTGGTACGTTGTTGATGCTTCTGGCAAAACTTTAGGTCGCCTTGCGACTGAAATCGCTCGTCGTTTACGCGGTAAGCACAAAACTTCTTATACTCCTCACGTTGACACTGGTGATTACATCGTTGTTATCAATGCTGAACAAGTTCAAGTAACTGGTAACAAGCCTCTAGATAAGAAATATTATCGCCACACTGGTTTCCCTGGTGGTATCCGTGAAACTAACTTTGAAAAGTTAGTTGCTCACAAACCAGAAGAAATTTTCCAACGCGCTGTAAAAGGTATGTTGCCAAAAGGTCCTCTTGGTTATGCTATGATCAAGAAAATGAAAGTGTATGCTGGTGCTGAGCATCCTCACACAGCTCAACAGCCACAAGTTTTGGACATCTAAGGGATACAGCACATGGCTACTAACTATGGTACAGGTCGCCGTAAGACCGCAACTGCACGTGTTTTCTTATCAGCTGGTACAGGTAAACTCGTAATCAACAATCGTACTTTAGAGCAATATTTCGGTCGTGAAACTGCTCGTATGGTTGTGCGTCAGCCTTTAGAGCTTTTAGAAGCAACTGAAAAATATGACCTTTACATCACTGTTAAAGGTGGTGGTATTGGTGGTCAAGCTGGCGCTATCCGTCACGGTATTACTCGTGCATTGATCGCTGCTGACGAAACTTTAAAACCTGCTCTTCGTCAAGCTGGTTTCGTTACTCGTGATGCTCGTGAAGTTGAACGTAAGAAACTTGGTTTACGTAAAGCTCGTAAACGTCCTCAATTCTCTAAACGTTAATCGTTTTACGAATTGGACAAAAACCTCGGATTTTTCCGAGGTTTTTTATTTTAGATTAAACAAAAGAATTCAAAGATGCTTTTGTATGATTTTTTTAGTATGCTAAAACGTTTATATAATTAGTTTTGTGATATGTCATCGGTTGAAAATACGCCTGTTCAAGGCATTACGTTGTATAGTCATGCAGATGATTTCCGCTCACATTGGATTCGTTTCTTATTAGCTGAAAAGCAAATCAAATATCATCTAATTATCACTGATCATGAAGATGAAGATCTCGCTGATCTTAACCCCTACAATCAATTACCAATGCTGATTGAACAAAATCTAAAACTATTTTCAGCTACCGTAATTTCAGAATATCTAGATGATCGATATCGTCAAAATAAGCTGTATGCTGACGCACCGATGGCAAGAGCCGAACAACGTCAATATATATGGCGTTTCGAACAAGACTGGTTCAAACTTGCTGATCACATGCTAAAGCACGCAGACACATTAAATTTAGAACTTAAGCAAAAAGCACAAAAAGAGCTAAGAGATACGCTTATTTCGCTAACGCCTTTATTTCAACATTTCCCTTTTTTTATGTCTGAAACATTTTCGATTTTGGACTGTATCTTAGCCCCTATTTTTTTACGACTTAAAAACATGGGGGTTGAATTACCCCAACAGCACTGCCGACCTATTTTTCTTTACTGTCACCGCGTCTTCAACAGACCAGCATTTATCAAATCAATGACAGCACAAGAAAAAAACAGCTACAATGAGTTAATTTCAACGATTTAATAAGCTTATAAGTTATGTCAGAGCAATTGAATTTCAGCCCTACACGCCCATATCTTGCACGCGCAATTTATGAATGGATCTGTGATAACCAACTCACACCATATCTACTCGTAGACGCAACCCAACCTCATACCGAAGTGCCCTTACAATTTGTGAAAGATGGTCAAATTGTTTTGAATTTGGCGCCACATGCTATTCATCAATTACATATGAGTAATGAGGCCATTACTTTCTCAGCGCGTTTTGGTGGTGTAGCAAAAGACATTTACGTTCCCATTCAAGCTGTCTTGGGCATTTATGCGAGAGAAAATGGTCAGGGGTTATTTTTTGACCCAAGCGAATATGATGCTGTAGAAACAAACAATATTGCTGAAGCAGCTCCATCAACAGAAGTTGCTGAACCAAGTAAGAAAAAACCGTCCCTTAGAATTTTAGATTAAAATAAAAGGAAATCGAATATGGCGTTTGACCTAGTCCAATATTTTGCTGAACAAATAAAATTTCAAAAACCTCAACTCTTAAATCAGTATTCGGTAAAAGAAAAGGCTGTATTCATTCAGGAGATCAATGCTCTTGCACTTGCTCGCCTAGTTAGTCTGTGGAAGCAAAACGCTAAGAAATTATATCAAGAAATCAAAACATCAGATCCTTTGTATATACAAGAAATAGCTAGACACCTTACGACCTCACAGCATAATCAGTCAGCACTAGCTCCTAATGACTTAGAAACAAGTATTTCAGAGATTCTTGTTCTTCAACTCAATGAATTAAATCAACTCGATCAAACAGGTCATTTTGGTCAAATTGGGATGTCAGAATTGTTATTAGGACAAATCGAACATCTTTCTGGCCAGGCAGATGATTGGGTTTGGTCAAGTGCTCAATTAAATGAGTTAATTGGCTCAAAACCAGTTGAGCAAATAGATATTTCATTAGAAGCAACCATGCAGGAGTTCAATCAAATGGTAAATCAAGCACAACCGCATCATAATGACATTACTGAAGAAAATGAAACAAACATGATTGACTCGCCAAAATGGGCGTACATTGTTTCACCATTTGTTGCATTGGTCATTTTGCTATTTATGTATTGTTCATACAGTCAATTAATGATCAACTAAACACGTCAGAAAAATTCAGCAGGTATTTATTACCTGCCGAATCAATACTTTATAAGCATACTCATTTTTCTTAAAAAATCTTTAAGCTTGTCTAATTAACATTCTATTTACATTTATTTACAATCAAAAAAACTACTTAAACCTATTTATTTATGTGAAATAACTCACAATAAAACTAAAATATAATCCTCAATTATTATTTTATTTTGATAGCTTGACAAAAATTGTCAATTTACAGCCATCTTGTGAATTAAATTATTTTAAAGCCCAATTGATTTAATTATATAGATTCCTATAATGATATTAACTGCTTTTGAAGAATAATCTAAAACAAAAGTAGGGAATATAAATTCATAAACAAGATGTATTAGTAGAGATAATATCATGGCTAAAATTTCACTAGAAAGCTTAACAAATATTGATGGGTTCGTTGCAGCAGCGTTAGTAGATACAGAAAGCGGTTTAGCACTAGCAACTCAAGGTGGGGGATCAATTGATTTAGAACTAGCAGCAGCTGGTAATACAGAAGTAATCCGCGCAAAGCGTCGTGTAGCTAACTCATTGAAACTTAACGATGATATCGAAGATATTTTGATTACTTTAGGTAAGGCTTATCACCTTATTCGTCCTCTAGAAAGCAATGGCAATTTGTTCGTTTATCTTGTTTTAGACCGCAGCAAGTCAAACCTTGCTATGGCTCGTCACGAACTTAAAACGTTTGAAAAAGAATTAGATTTTGCTTAATTAGTATTATCTAGTTACATTATATACTAGACTTCTTGTATATTTTTATATTCCATTAAAATATAAAAATATATGAGAGGTCTATTATTAGTCATTAATTATGACTAATTTTGTGCAGTCCAATTTTTTATAAAACATTAAAGTGATACTATGAATGGACATTGCATTAATATCGCAATTTCAGGTATAAGTTTAAAAGTTTCAGACGAATTAAAAATAGAACTTAGAAAAACAATACCGAATGAATTTGGCATTAATTGGATAAACATCGCCGATCCAAATATAGACTTGCTACTAATAAATGAAAATTTTTTTGATACTGAAGGTATCCAACGAATTATTAAAGAAAAACAATTACCCTGCTTAAAAGTATCTAAAGGACATCACGATTCATCAACGATAGAAGAAAACAACACACTTTATCTGCCATTTCAGCAAGGAGATGCATTAAAAAACTGGATTCAACATCGATTATTAAGTTATTTGGCTAGTCACCAACCACAACAAACTACAAATGAATTGAAGATAGAACATGATGCAATAAATGAAAAATTTCTTGCTGAAATGTTTAATCCAGAAAATGCAAGATTACACATCTTTGATGATCATGGCACTTTAGCCATCATTGATACACGTAGCCAAATTGCATGGTTAGAGCCAACTCGACTAAATACACAAACAAATCTTAGTTTTAACTATAAATTTGCTACTACATCTGATTTTACTAAGGTTTCTCGTAAAGTCGAATATGACTTACAAGACTGGTTATGGAATCTTTTTTGGCATTCTTCTGAATTTCAAAAGCTATCGCCTAAAGAAAACGAATATTACAAAATTGAGTATTGGCCTCAACCACATCAAAGCAGAGATCGAAAAATTGCACTTTTACTTTCAGCATGTTTTATACAAGGAGCACAACTTTCACAGGTTGCTACGCAACTCAAACTCCCTATTCAAACGGTTCAACAATTTATTTCCGCATGCATTATTTCAAATAATGGCGGAGTTATCCCAGCGTCAGAAAGTCATTATTTAAAATTAGAGGAAACCAAAGCCCCTAACGAACAAGGCTTTTTAAATAAGTTTTTCGGCAAAATCCGACGCCGATTTGGGCTATAAGGAATTCTATGATTCTTCAACAATAGGACTTACGCATTGACAGATTCAAAAAAGTATTAAAATGCTTTATAAAGTATCTGTGATTAGACGAATTAAACATGCTTCTACAGCAACCTGTACTCTACCCATTTATATG
>NZ_JBPKBJ010000030.1:0-42517 GCF_051390655.1 Acinetobacter sp. P1(2025) | reverse complement strand
GCTCGGTTATATGCGGGCCAATTGGTTGTGCGGTAGATTTTGTGTGTAGGCTTCTTCATTTGAAAATTATATCGCTGAAAAAGCCTTTACAGATAGGTTTGTGCAACAAAGCCTTTTCTTAAAATAGAAAACACCCTTTTATTTATTATAGAATTGCTGCTAGTTCAGCACCTTGACGAATTGCACGCTTGGCATCTAACTCGCCTGCTTCTTTTGCACCACCGATAAGATGAACATTTTTACCATCAGCTTTGAGTTGATCATACATCGCTGTATATGATTCTTGGCCCGCACAAATTACAACGTTATCAACTTCTAATACTGTTGTTTTTCCATCAACAGTAATATGTAAACCTAGATCATCTACTTTGTCATAACTTGCACCTGCGATCATTTTTACATCGCGGTGTTTTAAGCCTGTACGGTGAATCCAGCCAGTTGTTTTACCCAGACCTGCACCTACTGCCGAAGATTTACGTTGTAATAAATAAATTTCTCGTTCAGATTTTTCAAGTTCAGGTTGTTTCAGACCACCAACATGCTCGTACGCTGTATCAATTCCCCATTCTGCATAGAATTTTTCAGGGTTTAAGCTACCGCTTTCACCTTCGTGACTTAAATACTCAGCAGTATCAAAACCAATACCACCAGCACCAATAATCGCTACACGTTTTCCTACTGGTACACGCTCTTTAAGTACTTGGATATAACTTAGAACTTTTGGATGATGAATGCCTTCAAATTGTAATTGACGTGGTGTTACACCAGTAGCAACAACAATTTCATCATAGTTTGCTTTGCTTAACTCTTCATAAGTTACTGTATGGTTCAATACCAACTCAATATTTGGTTGTAATTCGATTTGACGCTTGAAGTAGCGCAGTGTCTCGTAAAATTCTTCTTTTCCTGGAATCGTTTTAGCGATATTGAACTGTCCACCAATTTGATTACTTGAATCAAAAATTTTAACTTTATGACCACGGCTAGCTGCATAAGTTGCAAAACTCAACCCTGCAGGCCCTGCACCGATTACTGCAATATTTTTTACGGCATTTGTTTCCTTGAAAATTAGTTCAGTTTCATAACATGCACGCGGATTGACTAAACATGTCGCAATCTTCATAGAGAAAATATGGTCTAAACATGCTTGGTTACAACCAATACAGGTATTGATTTCATCACTACGATTTTCTTTAGCTTTTAATACAAATTCTGCATCCGCCAACATAGGACGAGCCATTGAAATCATATCAGCATGACCTGATGCTAAAACATGCTCAGCCATTTCAGGTGTGTTAATACGATTCGAAGTGATTAATGGAATAGATACACTTCCTTTAAGTTTTTCGGTTACCCAAGTGAATGCAGCACGAGGTACTTTTGTAGCAATCGTTGGAATACGTGCTTCATGCCAGCCGATCCCTGTATTAATAATTGTTGCACCTGCTTTTTCAATTTCTTTAGCAAGGTGAATCACTTCTTCTAAGCTAGAACCACCTTCTACCAAATCGAGCATAGATAACCGATAAATAATAATAAAGTTCTCGCCCACTAAATCACGCGTACGTTTAACAATTTCGATTGGAAAACGGATACGATTTTCGTAGCTACCACCCCACTCGTCATCACGATGGTTGGTACGTGCGGCAATAAACTCATTAATCAGGTAGCCTTCTGAGCCCATGATTTCTACGCCATCATAACCTGCATATTGTGCTAATTTTGCACAATTCGCAAAGTCATCAATGGTTTGTTGGACTTCTGCAGAACTTAATGCTTTTGGCTTAATTGGGTTGATTGGAGCCTGAATTGCAGAAGGTGCAACGTTATTTGCTTGATAAGAATAGCGCCCTGTATGAAGAATTTGCATAGCAATCTTACCACCTGCATCATGTACAGCTTGGGTAATCACTTTATGTTTTTCTGCTTCTTCGATTGAATCTAATTTTGTTCCATGCGCAAAAACAACACCATCATCGTTTGGAGATACACCACCTGTAACAATTAATCCAACCTCACCTTTTGCA
This sequence comes from Acinetobacter sp. P1(2025), assembly GCF_051390655.1. Lineage (NCBI taxonomy): Bacteria > Pseudomonadati > Pseudomonadota > Gammaproteobacteria > Moraxellales > Moraxellaceae > Acinetobacter > Acinetobacter sp. P1(2025). The sequence goes on along the minus strand of NZ_JBPKBJ010000030.1, from coordinate 40,490 downwards.
CGTTCAGCATAGAATGCTGCCATACGTTCATAGCCTTGTGGCGCTTCTTCTAAACCAATATGCATAGACCCCATAAGCACGCGGTTTTTTAAAGTCGTAAAGCCTAAATCAAGTGGCTGAAGTAAATGTGGATAAGCTGACATAAATTCTCCTATGGCTAGCAATCTGCTTGCTAATGCAACTTGTTGCATAAAGTTATAAACAATATTTGATTTTTATGCAACATTTTGCATAATCTTAATAGTCACATTTTATTTTTGGATGTTTATGTCTCTTGCCCATGTTTTATTGACGAGTTTATTAGAAAAACCAAGCACTGGTTTCGAACTTGCTCGTCGTTTTGATCGCTCTATGGGCTTCTTTTGGAACGCGACACATCAACAAATTTATCGTGAACTCAATGGAATGCTCAAAAAAGGTTGGATATCAACCATTGAAGAAGAAACAACAAACAGTCGTAAAAAAACATATCAAGTCGAACAATTAGGTCGCATACAATTAGCTGCATGGATCGAGCAACAAAGTGAACCCGCGCAACTAAGAGATGATTTGATGGTTAGGTTGAGGGCTGAAGCACAATTAGGTGGCAATACGATATTACCTGAATTGATTCGCCACTTAGAGTTACACAAAGAGAAGTTAAAATTGTACCAAGCCATTCATGACAAAGACTTTAAAAATAACGAGCCAACAAATCGTATTTTGTTTATTCATAAAATGATTCTTGAACTCGGTATTATTAAAGAAAATGAATGGATAAAATGGTTAGAGAAAATGATCCCTCAGCTCAAAAAGTTTGAGGAAGCGGACAAGATTGGAGAAAAATAATGCCGTTTTACACCATGCCTGATAAAGAAAAATTATTTGTACGACGTGTTGGCGAAGGAGAACCTGTACTCGTCTTATCAGGACTTGGTATGCAAAGCTGGCAATGGCTACCTTTTTTATTTTCCAATCGCAATCAATATGAATTTATTATCCCAGATTGGAGAGGATTCGGCGGCTCTAAAAATTGTGGAATTCCATCAATGGATGCTATCTCAAGCCATTGGAATGATGTAGACGCACTCATCAAACTGCTTAATTTAGACCAGTTTATCCTGATGGGATATTCTATGGGTGCAACGACTGCTATGCATGGAATGAAACATGGTGATTTAACTAAAAAAATTAAAGCCTACCTTCATATTGATCAAACACCAAAAATTGCTGTTGATGATACTTGGCAATATGGTCTATTTGGGACAAAGTATTCTCAATTCAAAAGTTTACTTCTCGATATTCAAACACTTTTATTGGATTATAAGTCTGCAAAAAGGCTTGAAGATTTACCTAAAGACATTCGATATCAACTTGTAAGTCTTTGGGGTGCATTTATTGAGTTACAAAGCAATAATGCTTATAGTCCAAAAATCTTTAAACTGGCATTAAATCGACCAGTTTTACAAAAGTATTTACTACCTATTCAACGACTAGACTATTTACTTTGGTATGTTGAAAATTATCTGAATCATGATGAAGATTACCGTGATGCCATCAGTCAATTAGAGTGCCCAACAACCTTCTTTATTGGTCGTGACTCTACACTTTATCCTGAAACTGGACAAACTTTAGTTGCTAATAGTCTAGCAAATGCTAAAACGATCTATTTTGAACGTTCAGGGCATACTCCCTTAATTACTGAACCAAGAAAATTCTCTCAAGAAATTGGGCGTTTTCTTAGTAGTAATTCATTAGATGCTGCATAAAAAATACAATAAAAAAGCCAATCAACAAGATTGGCTTTTTTATAATCAATCAAGATCTCATTTGCTCAGCGATTTCCAAGAGAACTTGTTCAGTTTTATCCCAACCTAAACAACCATCCGTTACCGACTGACCGTAAGTCATATTACATGAAATCTTCTGATTTCCATCAACCAAGTGGCTTTCTATCATCACACCACGTACTTTGGATTCCGCACGCTCTGCAATAATTTGTTTAAGTACATTTGGTTGCTGTAATGGGTCTTTACCACTATTGCCATGACTACAATCAATTACTAATGCAGGCAAATGTTTATGTTTAAAGTGCATCGCTTGAATTGAAGCCAAATCATAATTTGTACCATGGTTTGAACCACGCAAAATTAAATGCGGTAAAGGGTTGCCATTGCTATGCAAAATAGCAGGTAAACCTTGCTGAGTCATTCCAAGGAATTGATGACCATTTAAAGCAGATTGAATTGCATCCAAAGCAATCTGAATCGAACCATCAGTACCATTTTTAAAACCAATACTATATGGCATATGGCTTGCGATCTCACGATGAATCTGAGATTCACTTGTACGTGCCCCAATCGCTCCCCAAGCCAGCAAGTCATCAAAATAACCTGTTGCCATCGGACTTAAAATTTCACTCGCGATCGGCAAACCTTTTTCAATAAGCTGAATATATAGCTCACGAGATTTTTCTAATCCCAATTGTAAATCTGATGATCCATCTAGGTTTGGATCATATAAAAAACCCTTCCAGCCAACTGTTGTACGTGGCTTTTCAATATAAGCACGCATTACAAGAAATATTTGATCTTTAACTTTTTCTTGGAGTTTTTGTAGGCGATCAGCATATTCAAGTACTGCGATAGGATCATGAATCGAGCATGGACCTGTAATCACCATAAGTCGAGGATCATGACCAGATAAAATATTCTGAATCGTTTGACGATGTTTTGAAATTTGCTGCACTAAATTTGCAGACAATGGATACTGCGCTTTGAGTTGTGATGGCAAGCTAAGCATTGATTCTTTTATTTGCGTTTGTGATGATTGTTTCAAAGCAGTATTTAAAGCATTCATTTTCATTTCCTTTGGACTGAAATCAGCCCGAGTATTTATTTGAGCAAGAGTGATCTAAGTGATGTTGATTTTTTTGCAAAGTAAAACCAAGAAATCTTGCTAAAATATGAAATGTTTGATGTATACATAGTATTTCTCCTAAATTAATGAATCTTAAAGCATAAAAAAACCTGATCGGTGTTGCCGATCAGGTATTAACTGGTTGGGCAACCCTTTCGCTGCCCGAAACGCATCAGGCAACTAGATATATTGCCAAAAGTAAAAGTATGCGTTCGTGTTTACAGTATGCTTTAACATGTTTATTTCAAATATCTTAAAAACTGTTCCTTAGTTCTAAGTTACGCACTATTTCTGCATTTGACAAGCACTTTTTATGTTTTTTTAATTTTATCTAAAAAATAGACAGTAATTGATCTTTTAGTGATGCTCCAATAAAATAGCACAAAAATCCATCACCACGAGTATACGCCAATGAAGTAAGTCCTATTTTACATCATCAAATTCAATTTCTTTTTTGATGTGCAAAATAGACTTATCTATGGTTTAACCACTCATATTCTAAAACTGATTTCGATCTATTTTTGCATATCCTGTTTATGAGGTTTCTTATGACTCAACAGGCATGTGTCGTTTCAAATTTATCGCTAGAACTAGCACAAAGCAAACTATTTACTAATTTATCTTTCCAACTTCCAATTGGACAATTCACTGGTTTAATTGGAAGAAATGGACAAGGCAAATCTCTTCTGATGTCTATTCTTTATGGAGAAAAAACAACTCTACCCTATTCAGGTCAAATATCTTGGTTACACCCACATCAACATCTTCACCAGTTTCAACGTATCCAATCAGCGACTATTGCTGAGACACTGGAAATAGAAGACTTATATTTTTGTTTTGAACGCATTAATAATGGGACTGCAACATTGACTGATTTTGATCAAGTTGAACATCTTTGGCATTTACCTTATGAATGGCAACAACTATTAGAAAGTGCAGACTTACCCACTGATCTAGGTAAAAGTACAAATCAATTAAGTGAAGGACAAAAGACTAAACTTGCACTATGTCGTTTATTCTTACTTAAAGATCATTATTTAATACTAGATGAACCGAGTAATCATTTGGATACGCAAGGAAGAAAATGGCTCGTTCAGCAAATGGAACTACATCCAACAGGCGGATTCATAATTAGTCATGATCGCCTACTACTCGCTCATGTAGAAGGTATTTTCAATTTAAACCACTTAGGTTTGCACTACTATGGAGGAAATTATGATCTATATCACCGACAACATCAGTTGCAAATACAAGCATTATCTCATTCAGTTCTACAAGAAAAGCGTGATTTGAAACAACTTAAAGAGCAACAACATCAAAGCCAAATGAAAGCACAAAAAGAAAGAAAACAGGTGAGAAATTAAGAGCATCAGGATCTCAAGCGACAATATTACTTGATGCAAAAAAGGAGCAATCTGAACAATCACTTTCTCAACTAAAAAAACAACAGATCAAACAGCTTACTCAAGCGAAAGATGAGTTACAGCATAAACAACATCAACTGGAATATTACAAATCACAATCTTTTGAGTTTACACAACCTACAAAAATATCAGGAGAAATATTACGCTGTTATGAATTAAAAATAGCTTACGCCAGTACAAATCCAATTCAGCTTGCGATTAAAGCAGGAGAAAAAATACATTTGAGGGGTGTAAATGGTTGCGGTAAATCGACTTTTCTTAAAACTATTCAAGGTTTAATCAAACCTATAGCTGGAGAAATCTATTCAAATGCGAAATTAGTATATTTAGATCAGAATTTTTGTTTACTCAATCAAAATATATCCGCTTATGAGTTTCTTAAAAGTATTGACTCAAATCTATCTGAGCAACAAATACGAACAGCTTTAGGAAATCTACAAATTCGTAGAGAAAAATCATTTGCTCCAATAAGTTCTCTAAGTGGTGGTGAGCGATTAAAGGTCGCTTTAGTTGCTTTGAAATTCCAAACAGTTGAACTTTTACTCTTAGATGAGCCAGACAACCATTTAGATATACAATCACGAGAACTTTTAGCTCGTGCTATCCGTTCATTTCATGGCTCCGTCATCTTAGTTTCTCATGATGAGCTCTTTGTAAAAGAATGTGGCATAGAAGAAAGTTATTTATTGAATTAATCTTAAATCAGCATGGCAAATGAATTTGTCATGCTGATGATTAGCGAACTAAACCTTGTGGTTGTAAAATAATAATTGCCGCACCACATAACACGATAAGTACACCTAAAATATCCCAACGGGATAACATCACTTGATCGACGTAACGTAACCACAACAGTGCTGTAAAAATATATATCCCGCCATATGCCGCATAAATACGACCTGAAGCTACTGGATGTAATGTTAGCAGCCATACAAAAACCGCTAAACTTAATGCTGTTGGCACCCACAACCAATGTGACTTTCCTTGATTCAAAATCAAGTATGGAAAATAGCAACCTAAAATCTCAGCGATAGCTGTAATGAAAAATAACCCAAACACTTTGAGTATTTGGGTTATAGAAAATGACAGTTCAAACATTAAGCAGGTTCAGCACTAGGATTAATATGATCTTCAAATACCTCTAGTTTCAGACCAACATCTTTACCATCTTCTGTTTTCACAGAAACAGCAACGTTACCACCATGCTCAGCAAGCTCTCCGAACAAGATCATCTCAGCAAGCGGCTTTTTCAGATGCTCTTGAATTAAACGCTGCATTGGGCGAGCACCCATGAGACGGTCATAACCATTGGTTGACAACCAATCTCGTGCACTTTGATCAACTTCAAGAACAACTTGCTTTTCATCCAACTGTGCTTGTAACTCAGTTAAGAATTTATCAACTACTGATTCAATCACAGTCGTAGGAAGTGCTTTAAACTGAATCACACCATCTAAACGGTTACGGAACTCAGGAGAAAATGCTCGTTTCATTGCATCTTGGTTGTCTGCACTGTGATCTTGCTCTGTAAAGCCGATACTTGCGCGAGAAATGCTTTCTGCACCAATATTTGTCGTGAGTACAATTATTACGTTTCTAAAATCAGACTTACGACCATTGTTATCAGTTAAAGCACCATGATCCATTACTTGTAATAACAAGTTGAATACATCTGGATGTGCTTTCTCAATTTCGTCAAGCAACAGTACACAATGTGGATTTTTATGAATCGCATCAGTCAGTAAACCACCTTGATCATAACCAACATACCCTGGAGGCGCACCGATTAAACGCGACACAGCATGACGCTCCATATATTCAGACATATCAAAGCGTACTAACTCAACACCTAGTAATTTAGCAAGTTGTTTAGTGACCTCTGTTTTACCTACACCTGTAGGCCCAGCAAATACAAAACTACCGACAGGCTTATCAGGTGCTTTTAAACCTGCGCGCGACAATTTAATTGCTGAAGCAAGTGCTGTAATCGCCTCATCTTGACCAAATACAACGCGTTTTAAATCTCGCTCTAAGTTCTCTAAAACAGTCTTATCATCTTTAGAAACAGTCTTAGGTGGGATACGCGCAATCTTAGAAACAATATCTTCAATGTTTTCTACAGAAATCATTGATCCATCAGCTTCAGCTTTAAGACGACGTTGAGCACCAGCTTCATCAATTACGTCAATTGCTTTATCTGGTAAGAAACGATCATGAATAAACTTAGCTGACAACTCTACTGCTGCAACAAGTGCTTTGTCTTCGTATTCAACGTGATGGAAATCCTCAAACTTACTTTTTAAGCCACGAAGTATTTCGATTGTTTCGCCCACACTCGGCTCATTCACATCAATTTTTTGGAATCGACGTGATAATGCATGATCTTTTTCAAATACTTGACGGTATTCTTGGAAAGTTGTTGAACCAATACAACGTAAACTACCATTTGCCAAAGCTGGTTTGATTAAGTTCGATGCATCCATAGTGCTACCCATACTTGAGCCTGCACCAATAATCATATGAATTTCATCAATGAATAAAATCGCGTTCGGATTCTTTTTCAAAGCATTTAACAATTGTTTTAAACGTTTTTCAAAGTCACCACGATACTTTGTACCTGCAACCAAAGCACCGATGTCTAAGCTATAAACTTCAGCGTTAGCAAGCGGTTTTGGTGCTTTACCATTCACAATCAACCATGCCAAACCTTCAGCAATAGATGTTTTACCAACACCTGGATCACCAACTAACAGCGGATTGTTTTTACGGCGACGGCATAAAATTTGTGCAGCGCGCTCAATTTCTTTCTCACGCCCAATTAATGGATCTGTTTTACCCTTTTGTGCTTCAATATTAAGATTAAGCGTATATTGTTCTAAAGGGCCAGCATTCGCAGAGGCTGCATTTTCACCTTCAATATCTTCCACTTCTTCTTCAACTTGAATCTCATCTTTGCGAGTTCCATGAGACAAGTACTGAGTTAAAGTAAGACGATTGATTTGATGGCGTTTTAATAAATAAACCGCAAAAGAGTCTCGTTCAGAATACATCGCAACGAGTACATCAGCACCTTCTACAGTACGATCACCGCCACTCGATTGCACATGGAAAATTGCTCTTTGTAGAATACGATCAAAGCTCTCTGTTGGATGAGGAGCTTGTTCGTTATTATCACCAAGTTTTGGGGTATGTTGCTCTACATATTCCTCTAATTCTTTACGCAAAGTAACGATATCTGCACCGCATGCTTTTAAAGCATTTACGGCAGAGTCATTATCTAGCAAGGCAAGCAACAAATGTTCAACTGTCAAAAACTCATGTCTCTTTTGACGAGCCATGCTAACAGCCAAACGTAACGATACTTCTAATTGACGACTGAGCATGTAACCCCCTTATCTCTTGGGCTCTTTCATTCCGAAATATATGAATTTTCATGAAAGAGCTAATTATGGATTTAATCCGCTTGAGCTGCTGTAATCGCAATGAAATTTGGCGGCTACTATACTCTTTGCTTCATAATCTACTGTTAGCATTAGTTGAGCATCTTGGTCAAGATTCAAAACAGCATATTGTTGTAAAAATTCAATTACAAACAGCATAAAAGTCAATCAACTGTTTAAATTGACAGCAAATCTATTTTTTAATTCTAAATTTATAGAAAATTATGCTTTTGGCTCAATTTGACAAAGTAATGGATGACCCTGCGATCGAGCATAATTATTTACCTGATTCGCCTTGGTTTCAGCAATATCTCTTGGATATACGCCCGCAGTGCCTTTACCTTCGTAATGAACGGTCAACATCACTTGACTCGCTTGATCAAAATCCATCCCAAAATAACTTTGTAAAATCTCAATTACAAAGTCCATTGGCGTGTAATCATCATTCAATAAAACAACTGCGTATAAAGGTGGGCGTTTTAATTCAGGAGGAGCTGTTTGCACAACAACCTCTCCTTCATGATCCTCATGCGAGTCACTCAAACGTGGACCTAAGTGCCAATCAATCAATCCTGACTGCTGAAAAGAACTTTTCACTTCACTTAAACTCATCTGACGTTTATATCTTCGCATATTGGTTACTTGATCTACTAAATTATTGGGCATTTGCTTCGGCTTGTGGAATTTCAGAAACAAATGCAGAGCTTACATCTACTGGTTGACCACGCTGCCAACTAAATCTCTTAATCACAGGTGTAGCACCACTTGATAATCTTACTTCAATAAACTGAGGGACAAAACCTTTTGGCATTGTCCAACGGCCAGTCAATCGTTCAAAATCATCAAAATTAAAGTTCTTGTCTTCTAATGGCACTACGAGTATTTCCGTATCTTTAATCAATCGCAACTCAACTGTACCTACAGCACGACGCTTGCTTGGACTTACTTGGATTAAATCAATTTGATACTCATAAGCATTTTCAGGAAGTGATTTAACGGCTAGATTCTGAATTGTTAAGCTAACGCCGCCACGCTGTCTCAATGTCTCACGATAAATTGCATTCATTGTTTCAAATTGAGTTTTATCAGCATTTGCTTGATTTATCGCTTTAAACAGCTCATCAGCATTTCCTACAGCCATATCTCTTTCTTGAACTGCTGCATTTAAACTTTTGCTAACTGAATCTAAAGCAGTTTTTTGCTTTTGTACAACTTCAACCAACTGCTCTGCATCTGCATCATAACCAACAACTGTTAATCCTTGACGATGACCTACGGTATAACCAAGCATAAAACTGCCACCGATTAATACTGTAGCAGCAATCACTAAAGGTAAATTCGTTTTGAGAAAGTTATTTTTGTTAGCGGAACTATCTGGTGAAATAGTCGGATCAACGTTATCCATCATCATCTCTATCGTTATGACTTACATCAAAACACACATTTAAATCGAAATTTAAATGTGTGTGAAGTACAAAACCGTTTTTTATGGTAATAAACCAATACCTTCTAAGCCAGCAGCTTCATCAAAATTAAACATTAAGTTCATATTTTGAATCGCTTGACCAGCGGCACCTTTAACCAAGTTATCTTGTGCGACAAGAATAATCAGCTTATTTTCTTGCAAACGATATAAAGCGATACGTAATTCGTTCGCTCCGCGTACGCTACGAGTTTCAGGTGAACTATTAGCAGGCATAACATCAACAAATCTTTCATTTTTATAAAAATCTTCATATAGAGCTTGGATATCCAACTGCTGACCTTGCTCTGTTAAATCTACATATATAGTACTTAGCATGCCACGAATCATCGGCACTAAATGTGGTACAAATAAAATTTGATTGAATTGCCCTTTTTGCCCAGAAATATTTTCAAGCGCTTCAACTATCTCTGGATGATGTCGATGACCTGCAACTCCATATGCTTTGAAGTTATCTGCATTTTCACTATAAATCATGCCAAGACTTGCTTTTCGTCCAGCACCCGATACACCTGATTTCGCATCAATAATGATATTTTGAGTATTGATGAGGGTTGTATCATTCTTTAGAAGAGGAGCCAAACCCAATTGAACTGTTGTCGGGTAGCATCCTGGATTACCAATTACTCTCGCATTTTTGATTTTTTCGCGATTAAGCTCTGTCAAACCATAAACCGATTCAGTTAAAACAGTTGGACAGCTGTGTTGCATACCATACCATTTTTCAAATTCAGCAAGATTCTGCAAACGAAAGTCCGCAGCTAGATCAATAACTTTAGTATCAGCATCAATCAATTCTTGAGCATGTTGCATTGCTACACCGTGTGGAGTTGCAAAGAAAACAACATCACATTGTTTGAGACGATCTAGATCAAGATCAGAAAACTCTAATTCAGTGTGTCCACGAAGACTTGGAAACATATCAGCTACACGTTTTCCTGCTTCTGTACGTGATGTTAAAACATCAACTCGGGCTTGCGGATGTCTTAATAAAAGACGTAATAATTCAACGCCTGTATATCCAGTTCCCCCAACAATACCAACAGAAATCACGTGCAGCACCTCAATACTTGAATTTGTTGGCTAGTATGGCAGTTTGACTCATATTTCTCAATCTATAAGTCTGCACCACGTATGAAGATTTCTATAAGAGAGCTATATTCAAGTCTGATTAAAGAATTGTCATCGAATGGCTTAATTGCACAGAACAAGTCAAACTTAAGCATCTAAATTATAAAAAATGATAGCAAACGACCATTGATCATGAATTTCTATTGAATGATTAGGATATTCGCATAGAATAAAACCCAAGCGGAAATAACAATTTTCATGGATGCAGAATTTTGGAGAGCTGGAATGCCTTCTTTGAGAACAAAACAAAGATTAAATCAATTTTTATGTCTAGGTGTTAGCACTTTACTAATCAGTACAGCCTTGGTTGGTTGTGGTAGTGGTGAAAGTGAAGCAAAAAATGATCCAGCACCTATAGTAACTGTTCCTAAACCAAAGAATTTCGATATCAAAGTTCCTGTTGAGATGCGTGATGTAGTCGTTAAGTTATATGATAACTTTGACAACACACTTGTCTTAGAGCAACAAGCGAGCACGACATCTAATCTTACAGTTACACTACCTTCAGTTTTAAACACTAAACGTCTTTATAGAATTGAATTATCAACAAAACCTAGTTCTTTGGTTTTTGATTTTCTAAGTGGTCTATACAAACCGTTGAATATTACACAACATGCATTGATCGAAGTAGATACTAGCAATTTAACACAACCAATCTTCATCAATCCAAGTTCTGAGGCTATCTACCAGCGTGCGTTAATCCGGTCTGGTCATTTACCAAATGAGACAGTAGATCCAACTCAAATTAGTGAGCTACATTTATCTTTAGCCACTCAAGATGTAAACACAGCACTTCTCAGAGCATTTCACCGCAATGACTTTCCTAATTTAAATACATCTAACCAACTTAATGTGTTCACACAACAGGATATTGTCTCTCGACTTGCACTATATATAAACACTTATTTTAGTTTTGGTTATATTCAACAATGGGCGAATGTATATCCAACAAACTCATATGATGAATTTACAAAAAACATTGCACTGGATTTAAAAGATGGCTATTTGGATGCAAAACTTATTCGCGGTGACAATAGTGTCTTAAAAACATTAGTGGTAACACCACCCGATAATGTTGATCCTGCAAAAAACAATCTTATTGATATTGCCAAGAATCAAGAGAACACCAGAAATTTATTCGCATCTTCTTTAAAACAAGCGGTTTTGAAACTTGCAAACAATTACCAACAAGCGACTGTTAATCCTGATGGCTATCGTCAATTAGAGGATAAATTGTATGCTGGTGAGGAACCTAGATTTAACTCCTCACAAGTATTCAGAGTGTCTGGTGCTGGAGACTATCGCCGAGCTGTTGGTTTCATAGATAGTACTGAGACTTGTAATGGGTCATTATTTGCCTGCAAACAAGGAATAACTGGCGTTAACAATCTAAACCCCAACTTGCCATCTATTGAATATTTAATTGGTAGTTATAAAGACAATACGAATAACTGCACACTCAATATACGTGCTAATGGTGCGGTTGAACTTATCAAAGGAACTCAAATTTATCATTCAGTACTTGATGCAGACAGTACAGATAATCTTTTACAAGTCAACAAAACGACAAGAGAATATATTCTAAATAGTAGCTCAACTGAACCAAATAATGTTTCATTAGAATATGCTTTCCTTCAAGTAAAAATTAAGGAAAATCAAGTTCAAAGTGCTAGTTATGGTTTAGATGTACGAAAGGCACCTGATCAATTATCAAAAACACAACTTGAATGTAAGTTTATTTAACATACCACCACGCAGGTAATTGATTATTTTTCAGTTGCCTGCGGTTCTCCAAATAATTTGGGTCATGTTTTTCAACTTCAGCCCAAAAAACTGCACTATGGTCAAAGTGAACCGTATGAACCAATTCATGTATACATACAGATCGAACTAAATATTCAGGCATAAGTACTAGACCCGCATTTAGCATGATGTCATGCTGCGAACTACAACTACCCCATCGTGTTTTTGGTTTTCGAATTGAACAGTCCCTAAAACTCAACCCAATTTCTCTACTCATCTCATTTAGGAATATGGGTAAAAATTCTTTACTGTAAGATAAAACAGCAGATTGTAGTGCTCTTTCAATCTGATCATTTTTAACATGCAATATGTTATTTTCCCAATCAAATTTAAAAATCGTACGTTGAGATTGTTGAATTACAGAAAATGGTTTTGAATGATAAAACAATTGTAAGTTTTCAGGAAATTCTGAATACTTGGGATTTTGCTTTTGTTGTTTTTCCCATGTCTCAATCAACCATTGTTCTGATTGACTGAGAAACATCTGAATTTGTCGCTGTGAACAAAATAAAGGCACGGTCAAACGAATCCCAGTTGGATCCACACGCAGGCGTAAATTCTTAGCTCTTGCGTGTCGAACCATTTTAATTTCTGGTAGTTTCTCGTCTGATTTTACAGATTGCATTATTATTGTGCAGTACGTTCTTCGATACCATTATTGGTAGCTACGATTGCAATAGAAGCTGCATTTAAAGCAAAAATTCCATTTGTAACAACACCAGGAATATTATTGAGTGCTTTCTCTAACTCAATCGCATTTAAAATATTTAAGTTATAAACATCCAAAATTACGTTTCCGTTATCTGTCACAACACCTTCACGATAAACAGGATCACCGCCTAAAGCTACAATTTTACGTGCAACAGCTGATCGCGCCATCGGAATGACTTCAACAGGTAAAGGAAAATCACGACCTAATTGATCAACCCACTTTGAGTCATCAACAATACATACAAATTTTTTCGCAATTGAAGCAACAATTTTCTCACGAGTTAAAGCAGCACCGCCACCTTTGATCATGTGCATATGACGATCAATTTCATCTGCACCATCAACATAAGCATCTAGACCACCTACTGAATTCATATCTACAACTTCGATGCCAAGTTTTTTTAAGCGCTCTGCTGTCGCATTTGAACTCGCAACTGCAGCTTCTAATTGCAATTCAGGTAATAAATCAATTAAAAAATTAACGGTACTTCCTGTTCCTACGCCCAAAATGCCGCCTTTAGGCAAATGCTTTAAAGCTGCTTTTGCCGCAGCTTGTTTTTTTTCATCTTGGGTTGCATATAGACTCATGACTTCACTCAACTATTTTGACATTTGCTGCAAGAAAACAGCGCAAATGCACAGGGGTTTGCTACAATGACTGACTATTTTAAACTGTTATAGGGAAGATGAACATGCTGTCTCGTGTGGTACGACAAATTTTACAAGCAACGGTTTATGATGTTGCGATTGAAACACCGCTAGAAGCAGCTCCACGAATTAGTCAAAAAATTAATAATAATATTCGATTTAAACGTGAAGATTTACAGCCTGTATTCTCTTTCAAATTACGCGGTGCTTATAACAGAATTAGTCAATTACCAAAAGATCAATTGGATCGTGGTGTTATCTGCGCATCTGCGGGTAATCATGCTCAAGGTGTTGCTCTGTCAGGAAAAAAACTAGGAATTCATGCGATCATTGTTATGCCTAGTACAACACCTGATATTAAAGTTCAGGCTGTAAAAAATCTTGGTGGTCAGGTCGTTTTACACGGCGATAGCTTTGATGTTGCGAACAAATATGCCAAACAACGCGCAGAAGATGAAGGTTTAGTTTTCATTCCGCCTTACGATGATGAATTGGTCATTGCAGGTCAAGGAACCATAGCAAATGAAATATTGCGTCAATGGCGTGATGTTGAATATGTTTTTGTTGCTGTTGGTGGTGGTGGCTTGATTGCTGGAGTTGCAGCATATTTAGGTGAAGTTGCACCACATGTTAAAGTTGTTGGTGTTGAATACGAAGAATCAGCTTGTTTAAAAGCTGCACTAGAATCAAATGAACGTGTAATTCTACCTCATGTTGGCTTATTTGCGGATGGTACAGCAGTAGCACAAATAGGCGAATTACCTTTCGAAATGGTTCGTCTACGCAAGTCTGATAATTCAGGACCTATCGTAGAGCCTGATATCGTGACAGTAAATACAGATGAAATCTGCGCTGCAATTAAAGATACTTTTGATGAAAACCGTAGTATTGTTGAACCATCTGGTGCAATGGCTTTAGCTGGTATCAAAAAGTATGTAGCTGAACACCAATTAAATAATAAGAACATGGTTTCAATTGTGTGTGGCGCGAACATGAACTTTGATCGCTTACGCTATATTGCTGAGCGCACCGAACTCGGTGAACGTCGTGAAGCAATTTACGCTGTTACGATTCCAGAACAGAAAGGTGCTTTTTTGAATTTCTGCCGTTCATTGCAAGGACGCAACATTACTGAGTTCAACTATCGTGCAAGTGATAGCAATCAAGCTCAAGTGTTTGTCGGCATTAGCTTGAAAGGTGGTGAAACTGAACGCCATGAAATTCATGAAATGCTCAAACAGCAATATGAAGTAGATGATTTATCTGATGATGAAGTAGCTAAACTTCACATCCGTTATTTGATCGGTGGACACGCTAACATTGAAAATGAACGTCTATTCCGTGTTGAATTCCCTGAGCGACCTGGAGCACTATTAACCTTCCTTGAGCGTCTCGGCCCAACCCACAACATCACTTTATTCCATTATCGTAATCATGGTGCAGCTGAAGGTCGTGTTTTGGTTGGTTTAGAGGCAACTGATGCGAAGCAAAATCCAGATGGCCTGATTGAAACTTTAGAGCAAATCACATATCCATATGCTGAAATTAGCGATAATATTGGATATAAACGTTTCCTCAAATAAGTAAATCTGATCTGATTTAAAACCGACAAATATGTCGGTTTTATTTTGAATATTGTATTTTTATAAGTTGATTTTCTTTGCACACAAATGATTACACACGCTCAAATTATTCCGTCTTAAAATAGTTAAAAAGATATTTTTTTCATTTAGTTAAGGATTGTTATGGCACAGTTTGCAGTCATTGGTTTAGGAAGTTTTGGGGCGACTGTTGCATTAGAACTCACTAAATTGAATCATGATGTTATTGGAGTTGATACGATCAAGCGCAATGTGGAAAATTTGGCTGATCAAATCACTCATGCCGTTATTGCTGACGCTACAGATGAGCACGTACTAGAAGAATTGAATATTCAAAATTGTGATGCCGTTGTTGTTGCAATTGGTGAAGATATTGAAGCAAGTATTTTGTGTGTATTAAACCTCAAAAATTTGGGTGTAGAAAAAATCTTAGTAAAAGCTAAAACCAAAGCTCATCACGCAATTCTTTCTCACTTAAATATCACTAAAATTATTCATCCTGAAGAAGACATGGGGGTTCGAGTTGCGCAAGCGCTTAACTATCCTATGGTTAGCCGCTACATGGCACTCGATCATGATCATTACATCATTAAAGTGCCTGTGCATGAGAAACTAAACAAGGTAAATCTATCAGGCATTCTCAAACAAGAACCTCATATCAAACTTTTACTACTTAAACGTGATGAACAAATTATTTATGAAATCGACTCTAGTTTTACCTTACAAACAGGTGACGTACTCATATTAGAAGGATTACTCACCCATCTAAAAAAATTATCGGGATGCTTCCTCTAAATGACCATAAAAATAAATTCGCAAAAGATATTTAATCTTAGCCCACCGACATTGCTCGCGATTGGGTTCTTAAGCTTTATCATTATTGGAACATTACTGCTTAAACTTCCGATTGCAAACAAAGGAAACTTAAGCTGGATGGATGCTTTGTTTACTGCAACTTCAGCGGTCACGATTACTGGTCTATCTGTGGTGAATTTAAATGAATCATTTAACCATCTCGGACAAGTTATAATTTTATTATTGATTCAATCTGGTGGTTTAGGTTTTATGACCTTCGCGATTTTGGCTGCTCTTAGTTTGGCACCCAAATTAGGTCTTAAACAACAAATGATGGCTCAAGACAGTCTAGGGCAAACAAGCTTATCTAAAGTTACATTCGTAGCAAAAGGCGTTGTACTCTATACCTTATTATTTGAATTGATTGGTGTAATCATCCTGAGCACATCATTTATTCCAATGTATGGTGTAGGGCGAGGATTATATTATTCGATTTTCTACAGTATTTCCGCTTTCAACAATGCAGGCTTTTCTTTATTTGACAATAGTTTAATCAACTTTCAAAGTCACTATTTGATCTGTTTAACCATTAGTATGCTTTATACGCTGGGTGGTATCGGCTTTCTAGTGCTGATTGATGTAAAACAGAATAAAAGATGGAGTAAATTAACACCGAATAGCAAACTTATACTCAGCACTATTCTTGTTTTAAATCTTATCGCTTTTATTCTTATTTGGCTTTTAGAATCAAATAACCCATTAACACTTGGTCCAATGACATTAGGTGAACAAGCGATGAACTCATGGTTTCAGGCTACTGTTCCTCGTTCATCAGGTTTTAATACCATCGATACCAGTGCAATGGAGCACAGTACCGCGCTACTTACTATGCTATTGATGTTTATTGGTGGTGGTTCTTTAAGTACGGCAGGCGGTATAAAAGTTGGAACATTTGTGATCTTGTTACTTACTGTTGTTTCATTTTTACGGCGTAACGAAGAAATTCGTATTTTTAATCACTCAGTTTCTCATGAAACGACCTATAAAGCTTTAGCCGTAGCTGCGATTACAGGCATGTTAGTATTTATCGGATGTTTTACGCTTTTTCTGCTTGAACCAGAATTAGATGTTTTAGATTTGATGTTTGAAGTCGTCTCAGCTGCTTGTACGGTTGGACTTTCTCGTGGTGTGACAGGCGAATTACATGACGGTAGTTTATTTGTATTAAGCTTGCTTATGTATACGGGACGACTAGGTCCACTCACCCTTGCATATCTCATAGCAACACCTAAAAAGAGCCGCTTGAAACATGCAAATGCAAATATTCAGATTGGATAGAAGTTTAAAGGCTGCTCGACCACGATAGCTTGCTGACAAATTTCATCAGCTTGGTATTGTTGCTCGAATACAGCCTTTGACATAACCTCAAAATGATCACAAAAACTAATTTCTTGCTCATCAATAGAATAGATCAACGACTGATTTCCCGCCCCATCTAATGTGTCATAAAACACAATAACAAATTTGCCATCTTCATAGGCTTGCTGAATCTTCTCATACGTCAAAGCAGGTCTAATTGGGATCTGAAGTTGCTTTGCCTCTAAGTAAATTTGCTTTTCAATTTCATCAATATCAGGGTCAGGAGCGGTATAGAATGAGACTTCAAATCCTAGCTTTTTCAAGGCCACAGCCAAAGCGATTGTAAAGGTTCCTTCGTTGTAATCATGCCGACATAATTGAATAAGCTCAGCAATATCAATATTTGATTGATATTGCTTTAGAATCAACCAGACTGCAAAAACTCCACAATTTGCCTCAAGCTGCAATAATGGATCAGGAATGTCTAAACTCATTTAGTACCAGTTCATCAAAGAAACGCCAAGTCCAACATAAGTTGCTCGATGATTATAGTCGATCAAGCTCTCACCATAGCCATCAAACAGTTGTAGATGACCACTTAACTTACCTTTGATTGGAAATGCCCAATCAAACTGCACAGCCCCATGTGACTTATCACCACCTTTCAGTGAATGGCGCAACATAAGTGAAAAATCATTTTCCTTGTGTCGGTAGAAAGCTGTCAAATCTCCGCGCCCAATATAATCTTTAATATCAGGGTTGTTATCATCTTTCACATCTTCTTCAATTCGATACCAAGGACGCAGCATCAAAGCAAAATTATCTTTCTCAAAACCAAGATTGAAGATAACTCGATTCCAACTTCTTGATAATGGATCTGAACGACCATTTGATTGGTGATTCAGCGTCACACCTAATAAGCGTGCATTTAACCCTAGAAGTTCATAATTTGTTCTAAACATTAAACTCGCTTCTGGCTCATAGTTGGTTTCTCGAAATGGACGAGACTCCTCTGAGTTATATACTTGCCAGCGTGATGATTGTGTATAGCCCAACCATAGATCACCATTATTTCCGAAAATATTTTCCCAAGCTTTGGTTTTTAAGGAAATCTGGAATTTAGCTTCAGAAGAAGTCAAATTTTGCTTATCTGTCACTGTGTTATTTGGATTCGGACTCTCTGGATATTCGTTTTTATCACTTGTCCAAAAAACTGGCAGTAAATAAACAGGCTGATACG
The DNA here is from genome assembly GCF_051390655.1 of Acinetobacter sp. P1(2025). NCBI lineage: Bacteria > Pseudomonadati > Pseudomonadota > Gammaproteobacteria > Moraxellales > Moraxellaceae > Acinetobacter > Acinetobacter sp. P1(2025). Next base: position 21,957 of record NZ_JBPKBJ010000030.1, on the reverse strand, counting down.
CACGAATATTCCAAACACCCAGTTTACTCTCTTCAGATAACTCCCAACGTCGATCTAGTAAAGATACATTTGGATCAAATTTCGGAGCAGCGCCAATCAGATTCAAATCGCTGACCTTTTGAACCACTTTATCTTTTAAACTTTCAGGTGGGCTTTTTTCTAACTCTTTTGATTTAACGAGAGGTACAGCCGCTACCATTGGTTCTGCAACCTGTGGCTCAATGACGGTTGGAGCTTTAAACATGCTGTCATAGCAAGCCAAGCGGTCTGCACTTGAGCTTAATGCAACACATGCTTCGACAGTAGCTGGAGTGGCGGGTTCTGCGACTTGTGCAAAGGTGTTTGATGCAGCAAAAGAACTAAGTATAGCGAGTATACTTAGTTCCAATTGAGCACGTTCAATTTTTTTGAACGTCATAGCGGTCTCCAATTTTTTCTTTTAATTGACTTGCTGAATTTCAAAACCTAAGTTTTGTAACTCCTCACGTTTAGCAAATGGAGCCACTACTGCTCTCACAGGTTTTTGCTCCAATAGATATTCTTTAGCAACTCTTTGTAAATCAGCTAAAGTAACATGCAATAATCGTTCACGTAGAAGTTTACGGAACTTTGGTGTGCGTGCATGTAGTAATGCATAACATGCCGTTATTGCCTCTCCAGCAGGTGACCCAGGCTTATCCATACCAGACACTAATCCAAGAATTGCTTCTTCAAGTTGATGTTCTTTTTGTTCAGCATTTAGTAGCCACTGAATACTCGCTTCAAAATCATTAAAGGTTTCTGCTAAACGTGGATCACGATAGCTATAGAAACGGAAAGCACAGGCATTACCATCATAGCTTGCTCCACCACCATACGCCCCACCTTTTTCACGAATAGCACTATGCAAATAACCATTACGCAAATATGCCGCTAATACCATAAGTGGAGCCGCATCAAGATGTGCAACATCTACAGCTTGATAAGCGGATGCACAGAACTGAACATTTGACTGAATTAACCAAGCTTCATCATAATTTGTATCTACGTGGTCCACAGTGGTTAATGTTACGGGTTCTTTGCTGACATCTAACTTATCCCAGACATTTTGGATTTCTTCCACTAAACGGTCTGAATGATGTTCTTCACAAACCAATAAGAACTGTTTTGGTGCTTGTAAAAGCTTTCGGTGAATCGCCTTAAGCTCATCGATTAATGCCTGATAAGCTGCTTCATCATTATCGATTTTAGCCACTAAATCACTTAACCAGTTTAATGCACCTAAACCCGTATTATGATAATCACGGCGTGCTAATGCACTCATTTGACGTGAGGCAGTTTGCATAGCATAACTATGTCCAGAACCTGATAAACGGGACTGCCAGCGAGTTTTACGTTGTTGTAACAGCTCAATGATTCGATCTTTTTCATCAAATCTTAATTTCTCAAATGCTAACTTCAACAACTGAATCGCATCTAATTTTTGAGTAAGTGATTTGGTCGTTAAAGTTAACCATGCGCTGATACGATCTTTATCATCAACTTTGCTTCGTAATGAAGCTCCCATACCCAAACCACCACTGACGGCAGTTTGAATTTGTTGAAGTTCTAAATAATCATATTCTCCTGCACCAACCTCGCCCATCAAAATTGAAAGCAAATTAAAATATGGCGATTGCACAATTTCATTTGGGATTTGGATTAAAACTTGTTGATAGTAAATACCATTTGTTCCAGCATGATAGAGATTCAATGGAGTGTCTAATCCATTTGAAATGATCTCACGTAATTGACCTTGTACAATTTGCAACTCTGCTGGAATATCTTCCAAACCAACTTTTGGTAATAAATCTAAATCATCAGGTGTATCCTGACGCTGCTTTAAAGCTTCAGTTTGCTTTTGTATCTCAATCTTCTGTTCATCATTTAGATTTGCAGTGATTTCAGCTAAACGTGCTTGTTCAGCTTGTTGTTCTTTAATTGATTTAGTGGCATCTGGTACCAGCGTCATTTGTACACGATGTGGATTATCTAACAAATGCGTTTGAATTAGATTAGATAGCCACATTGGATCTTTGAGTTCTTCTTTGACTTGTTCTATCGCAGAATCAACATCCCAAACGTGAACAGGATCATTATGGTGAATAACGCTACCTAAACCATTTAAGATCAAGCTAAGTCCGTATGGTGTTCCATCGCCATTAATTTCACGTTGATGCAATTCGATTTGATGCAATATCGCGTCGACTAAATCCGTATCAACTGGTTTAGCAGCAACATCATTCAAAACTTTTAACACACCATCACGGAATTCATTTGCGTGTTCTGGATTTGAGCCTTGAACACCACAATAGAAAGTCATTTCAAAATTACTATCATCAACGCCCATCAACGGACCAGTTGATTGTGCATATCCGCAAGTTTCCAAATAGTGACGTAATGGTGAAGCAGAGTTTTCAAGAAGAATCCCTTCAACCAAACGCATACCTAAACGCAATTTAATGTCACTTGTTTCAGGCAATAACCAAGATAAAACATGATAAGTTTTATCTTTCAAATCTTCACTATCAACCGCGTAATTCTCAATCACCTCAAGTGGAGCTGTGAGTCGCTTTTCTGGTTTTGAATATAAAGTTGTACCTTTAGAAAATTTATGAAGCGCTAAAGTTTCAAATTGCTCTTGTAAATCATAAGCACTTTGATTACCAAAGGTCATAAATACGGCATTACTTGGGTGATAATGAGTTTTGTAGAAATCAACTAACTGATCATACGTCAGATCAGGAATATCCTTTGGATCACCACCAGAGTTGTAATGATAGGTAGTTTCAGGGAATAAATGATGAGCTAGTTGATGGTAAAGTTGATCTGTAGGTGAGCTCATTGCACCTTTCATTTCATTAAAGACTACACCTTTGTAAACTGCCTGATCATTTTCCAACTCAATACGAATACCCTCTTGCGCAAAATCTAAAGGATTTAAATTTGCAGCAAATGTAGCATCCAAATAAACAGATAATAAGTTTTGGAAGTCCTTTTTATTCTGAGTGGCAAATGGATATGCTGTCCAATCTGCGGCTGTAAATGCATTCATAAATGTATTTAATGAGCGACGGATCATTAAAAAGAATGGGTCACGTACAGGAAATTTTTCTGAACCACATAATGCAGTATGTTCAAGAATATGTGCAGCGCCTTTGGAATCCATTGGCTGAGTTCTAAACGCAACTAAAAAGACATTTTCGTCGTGAGAAGTTGCCAAATGGTAATGAATTGCGCCTGTCACTTTGTGTTTATATTCAGATACTTGAATATCAAGTGCTTCTACATGGTGTTGACGTAATAGCTGAAACGCAGGATGAATAGTTTGATTAATGCTTTCAGAAACATCGACAGTCATGAGTTCTCCAATTATCTAATAAAATGATTACAATTTATGATACTGAGTCTACCGAACAATCCCTACAGATATCCATGTAAATTACTATGTTTTTGTAGAAAAATGCAGCGAGTGACACAAAATTGATGTCTGATATTTTTTAATTCCAGTCCTTGAACATTAAAAATAATAAGCATGGAAAGCTCACCTTAAAAGAAGTGAATTTTCTTCAACAAACTACTGTAATCTTGAGCATTCGTGTAAACTTTATGTTTTGATTTTTAACTGTGATGACAAACATGGCAACTGTTGATCTTTTTTCAATTGGTAATGCACTCATTGACCAAGAATTTAAAGTTTCGTATGAGTTCTTAACAGAACATGCTTTGCAAAAAGGTACGATGCAGTTGACCGATGGTGAAACACAAACAGCTCTTTTTCAACAGCTACAAAAAACGCAAACTTATAAAGGTCAGGCAAGTGGTGGATCTGCAGCAAATACAACGGTAGCTTTCAGTGCATTAGGTGGTTCAGCATTTTATGGCTGCCGTGTAGGTAACGATGAATTAGGTTCTATTTATCTAAATGGACTAAATGAAGCTGGGATTACAACAACAAGTAAGTCAATCAGCAATGGTGTTACAGGTACCTGCATGGTACTGATCAGCCCTGATTCTGAACGTACAATGCACACTTTTCTTGGCATCACAGCAGAATTGACTGCTGAACAAATAGATTTTGAACCCTTAAAAACTGCTAAATGGCTATATATCGAAGGTTATTTATCTACGAGCGACACAGCAAGAGCAGCTGTCAAACAAGCTCGTGCTCTTGCTAAAGAGCATGGTGTTAAAATCGCCCTTTCTCTTTCAGATCCTGCGATGGTGCAATATGCACGTCAAGGTCTCGAAGAGTTAATGGACGATGGTGTAGATTTATTATTCTGTAATGAACAAGAAGCACTTATGTTCACGAACACTGAAACGCTCGATGCAGCAATTGAGGCTTTAAAATCTAACAACCAACATATCGTGATTACTCAAGGGGCAAATGGCGCAGTCATTATTGATCCTGCAAAGCAATTTCATGTTGCAGGTCGCCATGTGAATGCTGTAGACACGAATGGTGCTGGTGATGCCTTTGCGGGTGCATTTTTATATGCAATTAACGCTGGACTTTCACTGGATGCAGCAGCACAGCTCGCAATCTTGATATCAAGTGAAGTTGTCGCTCAATTTGGTCCTCGTTTAAGTGTAGAAAACTACGCTAAACTTTTTGAACAATTTAAAAATGCTCAACAGGAATGTGCTTAAGATGGAAAAAATTTGCATGACTGAAGAAGTTCCAGATCGTGAGTCTCGTGCATATGACACCATGAAAGGAACAACAATCTTTATTACTCAGAAAGATGGTAGCTTTTACGCTTATCAAAATGTTTGCCCACATTTGCAAACTGAACTTGAGTATTTAGAAAATCAATTTTTAGATCAGGATCGTGAGTATATCCAATGCTCAACTCATGGAGCATTATTCTCAGTAGAAACTGGTGAATGTATTTCAGGACCATGTCTAGGTGAATTCCTTGAAAAAGTAAATTTGGAAGTACACTCTGATGGTGGTATTTATATTGACTAATACCTAAATCATGAATTCTGCGATGACTGAGTTTTTTTTAAATTACTACCTTATGCCATTTCACATGAGCGTAGTGGCTTTGATTTTGCTCAGCATTGCAGAAACAATTGGTATTTTTATTGGGTTACGTCCAAGTCATCTCGTAAAGAAAATGACACCAGAGTGGTTATTAAATTCACCGCTATTAGATGTAAAATTTTCCAAATACTTAATATTTGTATTTTTACTCATCAATTTTAGTTTTGCAGGTTATTTTCTAGAGCTTTCATTTTTTGCTTTACAACACTACTTTATCTCGCCTTACTATCTTTTTGTTCCTGCTTTGATTATCGACATCTTTTTTACAGTGTTTATGATTAATTGTCTTGACCAAGTGATTAAGCCTAAAGTCACACATACTCACATTAACTTAGTGGGTCGTTTAGCAACAATCTCAACAGGAAATGCACGTCCAGGCTTCTCTGCACAAGCACGTGTTCGCAATGAATTTGGTCAACTGTATTATGTGCAAGTAGAGCCAGAATATGGTGAATTAGAGTTACAATCTCAAGTGTTGTTGATCAGTCAGAAATCCAATTCGTACTATATTGCTAAAAAAATCTCTATTTCAAATAAACTATTTACCGCAGACTGAACCCAAAATCCGTTGAAATCTAATTGAAGCGATTAGAATTTTTTTCATTCATCATTAAAATTACAATTTGTTACATAAAGAAAAAGTAAAAAACGTTTAATCACCTCTTCCATTTTCATCAATCTATTGATCTAACTTTCAAACCAAAATGAAGGATGATATTTCACACATTTTTTAAAGCAAACTCTACCAATACACTAGGTTTTGTGCAGAATCCATTATAAAAATTACTTAATTATGTAATCAATTCCTTAAATGATTGTAAATATTATATTTTTTATATCCATACTATTTTAGTTGGTTTAATTTTTCTTAAATTAATTATAAACCAAACCTTTTTAATCAGATTTAAAAATATAAATACAACTGTTTTAATCAGTTTTTCAAATTAATTCATATTATTTTAGTTGGGTAATAATAATATTTTCAAAATTTGATCAAAATCCATATAATTAATTGATTTTTATAAAAATATTAAATTAATTCATTTTAAAGCCCTTAAAGGTTTATTTTTAATGGATTTTATTTAATAATGTTTTACATGTTTTTAAATATGAGGCGAAGTTCTATGAACATGAGTTCTCAAGATCCAAATCGAAGATTAATCAGAGAGATCACAATCATTCTTATTATTAAAGTTGTGCTTCTCATGGTGGTTAAACATATCTGGTTTGATGCCCCAACGATTCCAAAAGATTTTAACAATGAAGTTGCCGAGCGTATTGCTGGCGATATGTCCAAAACTCAGGAGACACGTTGATGATTTCTGAAAGCGTGGTCGATCTTTCGCGGTTCCAATTCGCAATGACCGCAATGTATCACTTTCTTTTCGTCCCTCTAACTTTAGGTCTAGCTTTTATTCTTGCCATCATGGAAACCACTTATGTGATTTCTGGTAAAGAAATTTACAAAGACATGACCAAATTTTGGGGGAAACTCTTCGGGATTAACTTTGCCTTAGGTGTAACTACTGGTTTAACGATGGAATTCCAGTTTGGTACCAATTGGGCTTATTATTCTCACTATGTAGGCGACATCTTTGGTGCACCGCTTGCAATTGAAGGCCTAATGGCTTTCTTCCTAGAATCGACTTTTATTGGTCTATTCTTCTTTGGCTGGGATCGTCTTTCTAAAGTTCAACACTTAGGTGTAACTTGGCTAGTGGCGATTGGCTCTAACATGTCAGCCTTGTGGATTCTCATCGCAAATGGTTGGATGCAAAACCCTGTTGGTGCCGCATTTAACTATGAAACCATGCGTATGGAACTTGTAGACTTCGGAGCGTTGATTTTCAACCCAGTCGCTCAAGTAAAATTCGTACATACCGTTTCTGCCGGTTATGTCACAGGTGCAGTTTTTGTACTCGCCATCTCAAGCTATTATATGCTAAAGAAACGTGATATGCCCTTTGCTCGTCGCTCTTTCGCGATTGCTGCAATTTTTGGTTTAGCTTCAACTTTCTGCGTCATTTTACTTGGTGATGAATCAGGTTATGAATTGGGTGATGTGCAAAGAACTAAACTCGCTGCAATTGAAGCTGAATGGCACACTGAACCCGCACCTGCCGCATTTACTTTATTTGGTATTCCTAACCAAAAAGAAATGCGTACCGATTATGCAATTAAAATTCCATATGTTATGGGAATCATTGCAACTCGCTCGACAGACAAAGAAGTTACTGGCTTACATGACTTGATGAAAGAGCATGAAATCCGTATTCGTAATGGTATGGTGGCGTATAGCGAATTAACAAAACTCCGTGCAGGCGATCAGTCCCCAGAGTTACTTGCATCATTTCAAAAAAATCAAAAAGACTTAGGCTATGGTCTGCTATTAAAGAAATATACACCGAATGTTGTTGACGCAACTGAAGAACATATCAAAGCAGCAACTAAAGATACCATTCCAAATGTCGCTGCATTGTTTTTCTCGTTCCGTGCGATGGTGGCTTCTGGTGCATTAATGTTATTACTTTTCCTACTGGCTGCGTGGTCAGTCGCTAAACGTAATGCCGAAACAAAACCGTGGTTACTTAAATTTGCTCTATTTGCTCTTCCACTACCATGGATTGCAATTCAAACAGGTTGGTATGTAGCTGAAGGTGGTCGTCAACCATGGTCTATTGGTGAAGTTTTACCAACACATCTATCTGCATCTTCTTTAAGCACAGGTGATGTATGGGGATCAATTATTGCACTTGCTGCGTTCTATACGGTACTGCTCATTATTGAAATGTACTTAATGATCAAATTTGCTCGTTTAGGTCCAAGTTCGTTGCACACTGGTAAATATCATTTTGAAAAACTAGCTGCAAAAACTGGGGAGGCTCAATCATGATCGAATATGAACTCCTAAAAATTATTTGGTGGGTATTGGTTGGTGTATTACTGATTGGCTTTGCCCTCACCGATGGTTTTGATATGGGCTCAATGGCGCTGATGCCATTTGTAGGTAAAACTGATTCTGAAAGACGTGCTGCAATCAATACGATTGCACCACACTGGGATGGTAACCAAGTCTGGTTTATTACCGCTGGTGGTGCACTTTTTGCTGCATGGCCAATGGTTTATGCTGTCGCTTTCTCTGGCATGTACTGGGCATTACTACTCGTTCTATTTGCGCTATTCCTCAGACCCGTTGGATTTGACTATCGTTCTAAATTAGAAAATACCCAATGGCGTACTTCTTGGGATTGGGGTCTATGCATTGGTGGTGCTGTACCAGCACTAGTATTCGGTGTTGCATTTGGTAACTTATTTTTGGGCGTACCATTTAGCTTAGACGACACCTTACGTTCTGAATACACAGGCAGCTTCTTTGCATTATTGAATCCATTTGCGCTTGTCTGTGGTATCGTGAGTTTGTCAATGTTATCTGCTCATGGCGGCGCATGGTTAATGCTTCGTACTGATGGTGATTTACATAACCGTTCGGCTAAAGCAACTCAAATTATGGCAATCGCATTCCTTGTATGTTTCTTAGCGGCTGGCGCTTGGTTATTGTTTGGAAATATCTCAGGCTATAGTTATGCTACTGCTGTTAATACTAATGCTGCATTAAACCCACTTGCAAAAGAAGTGGTAACAAATGCAAACCATGGTTGGTTGAATAACTACTCAACTTACCCAATTACTATGGCTGCACCAATTGTTGCAATCCTAGGTGCATTATTGGTTATTCTTAGTGCTGGAAAACGTAAGGCAGCTGCAAGCTTTACAGGTACGAGTCTGATGATTGTGGGTGCTATCTTAACTGCTGGTTTTGCATTATTCCCATTCTTATTGCCATCAAGTATCAACCCAACATCAAGTTTAACGATGTGGGATGCTGTTTCTAGTCACAAAACTCTTGGTGTAATGACTGTTGCTGCTTGTATTTTTGTTCCTCTCATTTTGATCTATACCTCTTGGTCTTATTACAAAATGTGGGGTGTCATCACTAACAAACACATTGAAGAAAATTCACATAGTTTGTACTAATGAGGAGATGTGAAATGTGGTATTTTGCATGGATTCTAGGCATTTTGATGGCATGCTTCGCAGGTGTACTCAGTGCACTCTATATTGAACATCACCAAGACTTAGATGAGGAATAATAAAATGGCTCAAGTCATGTCAACACCAAAGAATAGTAAAGCGCAAATTGTTGCAATGACCGTTTCCTTTTTGTTGGCATTGCCTCTTGCTGCAATTTTATTAGTCCATCCTGCACTCATGCTAGATGAAAATGGTCACTATAATCACAGCATACTCATGTTAGTCATGATTGGGATTTCAGGTGGTTTTATTCATGGTGTAGGATTTGTACCTAGATTTTGGTTATGGAAATGTTTATTTAGCCCTTTTATCGCATGGCCTTTAATGCTTTTGGGATATTTTATTTGGTTAGGTAATTAATTTATCAATATTAAAAGAGGAAGTTCATACTTCCTCTTTTTTCACATAACGTAATTACAATTAAATTACTTCACACACACAAACCAATCACCTAATTCTTTTAGTCATTTCAACTAGACTTACTGGGATTAATGGTATTCCTACCTCCGCAGATATAGGATAATCATCAACAACACCAGTGCGATTAAATCCTCTACGTTCATAATATTCAATAAGTTCTTTACGTACACTAAGTACATAAAGATTAATATTCAAAACATCGGCATAAGTGTCAAGTATATATTTTTCAGCAAAACTCAACATTCGATGCCCTATGCCTAAATTTTGTAGATCAGGATCAATTGCAAATGTCCCTATTTCTACAAATTCACGCATGAGGGTCAGTCCAATGCAAGCAATTATTTTTTCTTCAAATTGGGCTGTATACAACTCAAAATTTTTATTATTAAGATCAGAAATTAATTGCTGCTTAGATATACGTGCACCCTTTACGTAGTCTTTTTCTGTTGTCCAACTTCGACCAAATTGATTTCGATAAGCCGCATTAATTACTTCAACCAAAAGATCTTTATCTTCAATTCTTGCTTTTCTTATATCTAAGTACATTTTAATAATCATGAGCCAATAAAAAACCGATGATAACATCGGTTTTTAAACAGATACTAAAAAATTAATTAGTTTGACCTGCCAACCAAGCCATAAACTTTTGTCGTTCAGCTTTAGATGCTTTCTGCCATAAATCAACCAATTGCTGATCTATGGATTTGATCGAATTTGTACTCGCAACAGTTGCTATCGGTGCTTCGATAACTTGATTAGTTGCTGCTGCACCATAAACTGGTGCTGGTTGATTTACTGCATTATTTTTATTCTTACTAGTTAAATCTAGAGTACGACTAATTAAATTACTACCAGTGAACCATGGTTGAGCTTCATTATTCGCACCTGTTTGCTGCACAACTAATTTTTTGTTTTGATCATACAAAGCAACTGTTGGTTGTTCAGCGTATTTCTTTGCAGCTTCAAAACTTTTAGGCGCATTCACTAATCCAAGTACATAAGACTGGTTATCCTTAAGTTCTGTAGCTTGTAAAGTTACAACGCCAGATTTAACGATGTCATGCTCACCATTTAAATGCTCAAAATATTCACGATAGCGTACATTGACCGTCAAATTACCAGGATCAACTTGATAGTTATTCTTTTTTGATGCGAGAAGACCATTATTTACTTCTTGACCGTTTACAGCAAGAATGACAATTTCTTCTGGTGCAGTGATTGTAACTGCTGAAAAAACTGAACCACTTAAAAATAAACCTAAAGCAGCAACACCAACTCTTAAAGACATTAGACTCTTCTCGATATAAACTATTTATAAACCCGTATGCACTATGCTACGAGATTGTGACTATTTTATGACAATAAACCAAACCGACCGTGCTTACAATTCGGCTTTTATTAGATATACATCTTTTTTGGTGATATAAAAAATAGAACTTTAGACGAACCCATTACTTCAAAACAAAAAAGAGCACTTGAAAGTGCCCTTTTTTTAATAATCTTGAAAACTTAGTTAAAAGTTTTGAAACGTGCAGCGTCATCCATAAATGGTTTATCGCCTGCTGGCGCTTCAATTGAACCAAATACTAACTGAGCACGTAATTTCCAATTTGCAGGAATATCATAAGTCTCAGCAACTTCCGCATCCACAATCGGATTATAGTGCTGTAATGATGCACCGATACCAATTTCAGAAAGCGCCGTCCAAGTTGCAAACTGAGCAATCGCACTTGAATGTTCAGACCATACTGGGAAATTATCAGCATATAAAGCAAACTGTTCTTGTAAACCTTTTACAACATCTTGATCTTCATAAAATAATGCAGTACCGAAACCTGCTGCGAAGCTATCAATTTTTTGATTTGTGCCTTCAAATGCTTCAGCTGGTACGATTTTACGTAAAGTCTCACGAACGATGTTCCAGAAATTTGTATGTGATTCACCATAAAGCGTCACAACTCGAGATGTTTGTGAGTTAAATGCTGAAGGGCTTTGTTTTACTGCTTCGCGAATCGTTTCTTCAATTTTCGCTTGATCTACTGTCACGTTTTTGCCAATTGCATAAATCGTACGACGAGCTTTGATGCTGTTTAAAAAGTTACTCATGTTGTTATTCCTCTTTTACCCTTTGGGTGTTATCTTGGATTGAATGTAGTGTATAACGGCTTATTTTTTATTAGTAGACCAAAAAATATAACAGATCGTTTTATTTTTGAAACGACCATATATGGTTGCCTATTTTTAGATCACAATAAAACTGTAGATTTACCATAATTTCCTTTCATTGCTTTGAATATAAAAAAGAGGCTCTAAGAACCTCTTTTTAAAAGAATAAGCTAAATAATTAAAAATTATTTCTCAGTCTCGAACAAAGCAGCAACAAATGATTTAGCAGAGAAAGGACGCAAATCGTCAATCTTTTCCCCAACACCGATATAACGAATCGGCACATGAGTACGACTTGCGATATTGAATAAGACACCACCTTTAGCAGTACCATCTAACTTAGTAATTGTAATACCAGTCAAGCCAACAGCCTCATCAAAAAGCTGTACTTGATTGATCGCATTCTGCCCTGTACCAGCATCCACAATAAGCATAATTTCATGTGGTGCAGTCGCATCTATCTTTTGCATTACGCGCTTAACTTTTTTTAACTCTTCCATTAAGTTAGATTTGTTTTGCAAACGCCCTGCCGTGTCAGCAATGAGAACATCGATGCCTTTTGCACGGGCACTTTCGAATGCATCAAAAATCACAGAAGCACTGTCTGCACCATGACCCTGTGCAACAACTGGGATATCGTTACGCTCACCCCAGATCTGCAATTGTTCAGTCGCTGCGGCACGGAAAGTATCACCAGCGGCAAGCATGACCTTCTTTCCTTCACCCTGTAAACGTTTTGCAAGCTTACCGATGGTTGTTGTCTTACCAACACCATTTACACCCACCATTAAAATGACATAAGGAGATTTATTAGGATCAATATGTAATGGCTTCACGCGAGGAGCCAATAATGCTACCAACTCTTCTTGCAATGCTTTATACAAAGCATGTGAATAGATCAAATCTCCACGTGCTGTACGCTCTGTCAGATTTGCGATAATTGTTTTTGTTGCCTCAACACCGATATCTGCAACCAAAAGTTGTTCTTCAACTTCTTCTAATAGCTCATCATCGATTTCTTTACCACCGATCAAAATATTGACCATACCATCGGTAAAACTACGACGAGTTTTGGTTAATCCATCCTTCATACGTCCAAAGAAACCTGTTGATTTGGTTTCTTCTTCCTCTTCTGAAGATACTGATTGGTGTTGCTCAGTTATTTCGACGTTAGTAGCTGGTGCAGGTGTTGTCTCAACTGTTGTTTTTACAGCTGGCTCAATAATGGGAACATCGACAGCAGGTAAACTCGGTAATGTGACATCATCATCGCCAATATCAGCATCTATCAAGAATTTATTTTGCATATTCGATTGCTGTTGCATGTCAATTCCTTGAGAATAAAGCAGCTTTTTAAAAAGATGGTCAGTCTAGCATAAATAGATTTTATTTTCCCGACTGCTACAAATCCCCCATTTATAAATAAATTACTTTGATTAAAACTCACTCATCATCGAGCGAAAGTGCAGGATATTCTTGGATACGTGTAGATTCAAATTGAAACGCATTTAATAGTTTTAAATATTCAACCCGACGAATTTTTTGAGCTTGTAAAACATTCAAAGCCATAGCCTGCGTTTTGGGATGGCTAGCTTGTTCAGCCAATTGCATAACCTTCAGATATTGATCCTGATTCACTGGTCGTAGTAGAGCATTAAATGCAAGAATAAAAATGGCTATTAGAATAAATATCACTAAATAGACATTAAACTGATCTAATTTATGCCCTAATTTTAGCTCTAAGATTTTATGTTTTAAATGTTTAGACAGCATGACTAACCTCAATATTAGAAGTAGTGTATGTGCCTACGTAACTCAGTACAAGACTCACGTTCAATAAGCCGCCAAAATATCGTTTATTGAACGTGATGGTTATAGGTCAACTTACTAATGTACGTACAAAGGCGAAGTAAAGGATAAATGCAATAATCACTAAACTAACAAATACAGCGAACATTCCCACTCCACTTTCTGCATCTGCTGGATGTAAATCATCATCATCTGCTATACGGCGCAGCTCTCCGTTATAAATTTCATAAAAACGATCTTTTTGCTCTGGGCTAAGCGTACTCGCAAAATCATAAACCCTTTTACGCTGAGCTAAACAATAATCACCCAAATGAATTTCTTGATGGAAAATAGCCTCATCAAGTAATTTTCGATGATGATGTGCCAATTCAATAATTTGATTTTCAGATGGTGGAACATCAAAGGTTAAACCATCGATTACGTTTGACATGTTATTCTCCTTTTCTATTATTTTCACTTTGATTTTACTTAAAATTATTTGCTAGAAATGTTTAATCGTGTAAGCTTTTATTTACAGAAAGACACTCGATATATTTGACAATTCCATTATTTTTGTCATAATAATTTAACAATTCAAAGTTAAATTAGCTTATATTCAAAGTAAAGTGTCTTTGGATAGATTTTGCGGTAATCATAATTAAAATAAGGAGTTATATATGATTCAACATTTCACACAACACGAACTAGAGCATGTGTATGCAAATGCGGTTAATACCATTCAATCGCAAAAAAACTTTCAAGATGCAGTGAAAGAACTTGAAGAAGTAGCAAAAGCAGGTCATGGTAAAGCAGCATTGTTTCTAGCAGAATTGTATTATCAAGGTTTCCGAGTAGAGCGTGATTCACTTAAAGCACAATACTGGCAAAAGATGGCAACCTTACAAGCATAAAGAGACGTCACCTAGGTGGCGTTTTTTTATGCCTGTAATAAAGATAAAAAGTTATCTTTATCTGAGTTAAAAAATGTAATTTCTTTAGCATCTAAAATTTAATTAGAGCTTACTTTTTTCAATAAATGTGATGCAGATTACGATTTATTGAAATAATTAGAATATTTGCTTACGATTTTGATGAATTGATTAAACATAAATGCAAAGTATATTTCTTATAATAAAACATGAGTTTATAACTATATAAGTTTAAGAATATGTATCGGTTTAACCATTTTCAACCAGTTTCTCGTGAGTTGATGATTAAAATTTCAATCCTAAAAACAATGATGTATTGCGGTGTACTTTGGGGTCTTTATCATCAAGGTTGGGCAATCAAATCTGATCAAGATGGTCACGTATTCCCTTTTTGGCTAAATGGCGTCCAAGCACACCGTTATGCAAAATCACATTGGAAACATTACCAACCACGTAAAATCACACCTAAAGATTTTCACGAATCGTTGCTTCCTACTTTGACCCGATTACAAGTTGAACCTGCTTTGTTTAATTCTTCGCACAGAAAATTCAAACTTTCTACTCAACAAATGCAGCACTTTTTCTTTATGCCAAAAGACACTGTAATGCCAGCAGTATAAAGCATCTAATCAATGATGACTTTTTAAGCACTTACATTAAAAAGTCATCATCGAAGATAAATTAGGGCTTTGCATTTAAAAAAAATACCGTTAAGTTAAATGAAAATGACAATACAACACAGGTGGATAAATAATGACAATCGTTGCTCAAGTCATCAAGAATAAAGCAGTACAATCTATTTTTACGATTTCACCAAATGCGACTGTACTTGAAGCAATTAAAATCATGGCAGATAAAGGTGTTGGTGCTTTAGTCGTTGCAGAAGATGAAAAAGTGGTTGGAATTTTCTCTGAGCGTGACTATACACGTAAAATCGCCTTGATGGAGCGCTCTTCAAATAATACGCCTGTTTCAGACATTATGACTTCAAAAGTGATTTCTGTAAGCTTAAACAATACAGTTGAAGAATGCTTAAACTTAATGACAGATCGTCATTTACGCCATTTACCTGTCCTTGAGAATGAAAAATTAGTTGGTTTTATTTCAATTGGTGATTTAGTCAAAGCTGCTATGGAAGATCAGCGCGTTTTAATTGAACAGTTACAACAGTATATTTCTGGCTAAGTGATTAATATAAAAAAGGGCAATTAAATTGCCCTTTTTTATTTACAAAAATCAACCTTTCAAGAAATTCTGAATGGCTGGTACAAGACGCTTAAGAAGATCGTCTGCTTGTTCTTGTGTCATGTTTAATGGAGGAAGTAAACGAACTACTGAACCTGCGGTTACGTTAACAATTAATTTGTATTCATCACGAGCGATTGCAACAATTTCAGCACAATCTTTAGGTAATTGAATACCAATCATCATACCAAAACCACGAACTTGAACATTCAAATCATTTAAATGCACTTTGAGCTGTTCAACTATGTATGCACCCACTTTAGCAGCATTTTCTACAGCATTTTCATTTTGAAGTGTGTCAATCACTGTGTAAACAACACGTGAACCTAAAACAGTTCCACCATACGTCGAACCATGACTACCAGCACCCAATAGTCCAACTGCTTTACCTTGAGTCATGACCGCGCCAACAGGAAAACCATTTCCTAAACCTTTTGCAGTTGTCATCACATCAGGAACTATATTGGTGTGTTGGTATGCAAAATATTTACCTGTACGACCATTACCAGTTTGGATTTCATCAAGCATCATCAACCAATTGTGCTGATTACATAGTGCGCGAACTTCTTCTAAATAGCTGAAGCCTTGTGGAGCGGTATTGACACCACCTTCACCTTGAATTGGCTCAATCAAGATAGCAACAATGTCTGGATGATTGATCGCAGCTTCTTGGATTGCCTCAACATCACCAAATGGAACTCGAATAAACCCTTCAACTAATGGCGCAAAACCTTCCTGAACTTTTTTATTCCCTGTTGCAGACAAGGTTGCCAAAGTACGACCATGAAAAGATTGTTCAGCAACGATAATTTTAGGATTACTCACACCTTGCTGCGCACCAAATTTACGCGCAATTTTAATTGCACCTTCATTTGACTCAGCACCGCTATTTGAAAAAAAGATTTCTTCCATTCCTGAAACTTCAGCAAGTTTCTGCGCAGCAGCTGTCTGCCAAGGAATTTCAAATAAGTTACTGGTGTGTACTAATGTTGCAGCTTGCTCTGCAATTGCTTCTGCAATCACAGGATGAGCATGACCTAAACCACATACAGCAATACCTGTCAAAGCATCTAAATATTCAGTACCATCTGCTGTGTACAGATACGCCCCTCGTCCTCGAACAAAACTGATCGCTTGGCGACCATAAGTAGCCATAAGATGTGAAGGTTGATCAGGTTGCACAGGAGCAAGAGTGATATTAGTCATAACAAACTCAATCTATCGTTAGTTGTGTTGAAAAAGGTTATATAAGCAAAAACCTGTCTAGATTGAAAGCTTAAACTCACATTTATACAAGAAAAATCTTTAGCAATAGCCCGCAGCTAATTTTTCGGTATATAATTTGGGAAGATTAGTTGAGGATCTATCTATGACGGAACAAGCGCGTGATACAGTAGCGTTAATTCGTGATCAAATTGCGAAACACCCTGTTTTACTTTACATGAAAGGCACTCCACAATTCCCGCAATGTGGTTTTTCAGCTCGTGCAGTTGAAGCACTTAGTCAAATTGGTCGTCCATTTGCCTATGTAAATATCTTAGAAAACCAAGATATTCGTGCAACATTACCTCAAATTGCAAACTGGCCTACTTTCCCACAGTTATGGGTAAATGGTGAGCTTATTGGTGGTAGCGATATCATGCTTGAGATGTTCCAAAATGGTGAATTAAAACCATTAGTTGAGCAATATAGCCCAGCACCTGAAGCATAAGTTTAAAAAGCCAATCTCTTGATTGGCTTTTTTATTACTTACAACTTAAACCGATATAACGAAACATCCCTTCGACGCCCAAATCTGATTTTAAAATAATTACATCTTCATATGTTGACTTTGAAATACTAGAAAAGATATTCATATTGGCATCTTCATGAATTTCATCAACAGATTGTGACAAAGTTTCTTCAAAACGATCTGCTATATATTCAAAGCCCAAGTCCATAGCGATAAATAACGTATGATCACATGGTTGGATATATTGCTCTTGTTCCCAATCTAGTACAGCTTGTTGACAATATGGGCAGACAATATTTTGAGTTGAATCGGCAATATTAATAAGTTGATAAGACATGATGATAAAGCTTAAGAAATTAAAAACAGTTTAAAAGAATATCGTAATCAAAGCTATTCAGCTCAGGAGTATTTAGCACATGGTCTCTATAGAACAAGCTATCGCTTTTGCCGCTACAAAGCATATGGGACAAGTCGATAAGGCGAATGCCCCTTATATATTACATCCTTTACGCGTCATGATGAACGTCTCAACGATTCAGCAAAAAATTGTAGCCGTGTTACATGATGTTCTCGAAGATACTAATACTACTGTAGATGAACTATATGAATTAGGATGTGATAACGATATTGTTGAAGCAATTCTAGCATTGACTAAACTAAAGGGTGAACCTCGAACTGAGGCTGCAAAACGCACCCTTCAAAACCCTATAGCACGTGTTGTGAAAATTGCAGATATCACTGACAATATGGACTTATCGAGGATTCACTCACCTACAGATAAAGATTTTGAACGAATTAAAGAATATCAACTGGTTCGCGATATTTTGACACAAAGTATTTAATCAATCGGTTTATACTAACCTAGAACTTATAAAAGCTGGAGTTTATGGCGGAATGCTAACGGATTTAGATGATTTTTACTGCTTTGCACTGGTTGTAGAACATGGTGGTTTTAGCGCAGCCGAACGTGCAACTGACATCCCAAAATCTAAGCTTAGCCGTAGGGTCTATAATTTAGAAGAACAACTAGGCGTTCGCCTCATTCAACGTAGTTCACGACATTTTGCTGTCACTGATATCGGTATGGATGTCTATCGACACGCACAAGTCATGATGAATGCCGCGCAAGCAGCACATGATGTGGTTAATCACTTAAGTAGCGAACCTCGTGGCGTGATCAAAGTAAGCGTTCCTGTCGACATCGCCCAAAACCAAATGGCGAAAATACTACCCGCTTTTTTGAAGAAATATCCCGAAGTACGCGTGCAAATGATGGTCAGTAACCGTCGTGTTGATGTTATTAATGAAGGTATTGATCTAGCTTTAAGGGTTCGTTCTAAATTAGATGATGACCCCAATCTCGTATTGAGAGAGTTTGAAGCAATAGAACAACGTCTTTTTGCCAGTCAAGCATATCTTAATGAATTTGGACACCTGAATACACCTGAAGAACTGAGCAAACACCGTATTATTAGTATGTCAGAAGATCATCTCGATCAACAATTCTTATTAAGCGGCCCAAATAATCAACAACAAAAAATTAAAGTTAATCCAGTGATTATGGCTTCCAATCTTTTAATGTTGGCAGAACTTGCAAGCCAAAATTGCGGTATCGCTTTATTACCAGATAGTATTGCTCAAGATTTTGTAAAATCAGGACAATTAGTAAAAGTATTACCAGAGTGGACTGCACCTCATGGTATTTTTCACGCTGTATATCCATCGAGAAGAGGTTTGCTACCTGCCGTACGTGTATTTATTGATTATCTGGTTGAACAACTAACGATGTGCTCTACAAGAAAAAGGCCTGATTTTTAATCAAGCCTTGATGATTCGAAACCCTTTAAATTGAAGGATAATGTCCAGTTCCATTTGGCCATGGCGTCAATAGCTCAAATCCATCATCAGTCACAGCAACCATGTGCTCCCATTGCGCTGACCAAGATTTGTCCTGAGTAACAACCGTCCAACCATCACTCAACTCTTTAACAAATGGTTTCCCAGCATTAACCATGGGTTCAATCGTAAATACCATGCCTTTCTTCAGCACCATACCCTGACCTTTTTGCCCGTAGTGCAAAATGTTTGGCTGTTCATGATATACGCGCCCAATTCCATGACCGCAATACTCTCGGACAATACTATAGCCTTCACGCTGTGCTACAGATTGAATTGCATGACCAATATCACCTAAAGTAGCACCTGGCCTCACAGTATGAATACCAGCAAGCATCGCTTCGTAGGTTGTTTCTACTAATTTTTTTGCTTCAGGTGTAGGTTCGCCCACAAAGTACATTCTACTTGTATCACCAAAGTAACCATCTTTGATGACAGCTACATCAATATTTAAAATATCACCGTCTTTTAAAATCTTCTTTGCAGAAGGAATTGCATGACAAACCTCTTCATTGACGGAGATACACGTAGTCTTCGTAAAACCATGGTAGCCAACATTGGCAGGTATCACTTGCAGCGTATTTACAATGTAATCATTACAGATATCATCGAGGTATTCTGTACTTACGCCAGGCTTAATATACTCGCCTATCATTTCTAAAACTTGTGCCGCTAAACGTCCTGAGATTCTTAACTTCTCAATATCTTTTTCCGTTTTGATGGTCACAGTAGAAGCTCTCATTCGAGATATTCCTTATTAAAAAATAATAAAATCAAAAAATAATGCATAGGCGTTGCATTCATCATTTCTATAGTTTTACGCCTTAGCTTTCAAATGTTCAATCCTTTTATGGACTAACACCAATTAATTGTACATTTAATTTAGATTTTTATCATAATATCATCATGTTTAACCCATTTTTTCACTTTTAAAATTATTTCAAACAATTATGTTTACCAATCCTAATTATATGATTTACAAGCTTTCTTTTTAGTCAAAAATCAATCAATTTTCACATAAAATTAGTTTCAAAAGAGAACATTTTTGGTCTAGAATTCGCACTTTTATTTTAAACCTCCCATTTTATGAATCATCTTCGTACAGGAGATATTATTGCCTTAGGTTTTATGACCTTCGCACTGTTTATTGGTGCAGGTAATATTATTTTCCCACCTATTGTCGCACAACAAGCAGGTGAACACGTTTGGCTTGCTGCTTTTGGTTTTTTAATCACTGCTGTTGGTTTACCAGTGCTTACCATTATGGCTTTATCGCGAATGCAAGGCTCAATTGAGATTATTAGTTCTCCTTTAGGTCGATTTGCTAGCCTTTTATTAACAATTGTTTGTTATCTCTCTGTTGGTCCATTATTCGCTACTCCACGGACTGCGACAGTTTCATATGAAATTGGTTTTGCTCCTTATTTTGGAACTTCGAGTAGTAGTTTATTTATATATAGTGTGATTTATTTTGCTTTAGTGACTGCAGTATCACTCTACCCAAATAAGCTGCTAGACACTGTAGGGCATGTTCTTGCGCCTTTAAAAATTATTGCACTGGCAATTTTAGGTATTGCAGCAATTGTTATTCCGACTGGTTATATCTCACCGCCGATCAACAACTATGTGAGTAGTCCAGTATCTGAAGGCTTTGTTAATGGTTATCTCACCATGGACACGCTTGGTGCATTGGTCTTTGGTATCGTAATTATTCAAGCAATACAATCACGTGGTGTGACAGACTCAAAACTGATAACTAAATATGCAATTATTGCAAGTTTAATTGCAGGTGTTGGACTTACACTCGTATATATCAGCCTATTCAAACTTGGTTTGGGTAGTCATGAAGTTGCTGCGAATGCTGACAATGGCGCTATTATTTTGCATGCATATGTTCAACACGCATTTGGCGACTTAGGTTCTATCTTCCTGACTGGATTAATCTTTTTAGCATGCATGGTAACTGCTATTGGGCTAACCTGTGCTTGTGCTGAATACTTTACTGAATTGACTGGTCTACCATATAAATTACTTGTTTTTATCTTGATCGGCTTTTCATTGGTAATTTCGAATCTAGGCTTGACTAAACTTATTGCATTTTCAGTACCAGTGCTTAGTGCTATCTACCCACCAGCTATCGTGGTTATTATGTTGAGTTTTTTCTGGAAATTCTGGAATAAACCATCATTAGTTATTGGATCAGTTACTACAGTTGCTTTCATTTTTGGAATTATCGAAGCGGTAAAAGCTGCAGGATTCAACGAATATTTACCAGTTTTCATTCAACATCTACCTTTGAATGAACAAAATTTGGCATGGCTACTTCCATCTCTTATCATACTGGTGGTAACTACTGCTATTGATCGAATGCGTAAAGAAAAAATTTAAAATGATTTGTCGTTAAAATGATGTTTTATCCAGACATGATTTTAGCTATACAGAAAATGTTCTTTTATCCAACGTTCATTTTTTGTTTACGACAAATCTTTTTAACTGTTAAATTAATGATTTAGGACTTACGCACTATCATTTATAGATTCTCTGTGGTAGCAGATGATTTTTATCGAGAATAAAGTCATCAATGAAGTCTTTGATGATTGGTCTAAATAAGTTCTTTT